>JABSPO010000051.1 GCA_013214625.1 Flavobacteriaceae bacterium | reverse complement strand
TTCTAATATTGTTGAAATATCAGTAGCGGTTAACCCAGCTGTAATTAAATCATCATATACATTCTGATATTGTAAATAATTAGCTAGAGTATAAATTAAACTTGCTCCAATCCCAGCAGAAAAATAGAAAAATAAAAATTTATTCCTTCCCCACATTTGTTCTATTGCGCTACCAAACATCCACAACGCTAACATGTTAAATAATATGTGATTTATATCAGCATGCATAAACATGGTAGACACAAACTGCCATGGCTTGAATAATTCGTTTTCTATAAAAAATAAACCCAAGTGTTCTGTCAAGTTTATTCCGCTTTTAGAAACTACGTATGTCGCTATAAAAAACAACACATTAATTATAAGTATATGTTTTACTGTATCTGTTATTTTAATCATTACAATAATTTTTTATCAAAATCACTTGTACTATAGGTGATAAATATCGATTTGTTAATTGGAGAAACTGTTGGCTCCTTACATGCAAATAATCTATTTACAATATCTTCTTGTTCTTGAGAAGTTAGTGACTTCCCACTTTTAATGGCAATACTTTTTGCCATTGATTTCGCTACTAAGTTTGCATAAAGCCCATTATCTTCTGCTTCATTACTCATACTCGACAACAAATCATGAATAATAATTGATGCTTTACTATCCTCTATAGCCGCAGGAATACCACTTATTTCTATTTCTTCATCGCTTGTTTTAGAAAACACAAAACCAGTATTTTCCAATATATCTTGTATTTGCTTAAAATACATCAGTTCATCTTTAGTAAGACTTATAACAACAGGAAATAACAATTGCTGACTTACCGCTTGGTTAACTGTAATATGCTGTAAAAACTCTTCAAACAAAATACGCTCATGCGCTCGATGTTGATGTATTACAACTACTCCTGATTTAATTTTACTAATGATATACTTATTCTGAACTTGAAGCGTAACATGTTCTTGAACAATATCCGCATCCCCAAAGAAAGAACCTGTAACTTCTTCTGACTCAAATTCAATCATTGAAGCATCCGTATTGTCTGAAGTCATTTTTGACTCTAAGCCAACATACAAACTCTCCCAGTGATCACTATTCTTTTTAGGGATATTTACCGAACTAAAGGGAGTTGATGACGGTACTCTTGAACCTATTTTTTCATCTGAAAAAGGATTAAAACTCCTATCAACCTCTATAGTTGGGGAACCAATCTTTTTATTTTTATATTCGTAAGGCGTATCCATACTTGAGTCTCTTTGAAAATCGAGTACTGGAGCGATTTGAAATTGACCTAAGCTATGTTTAATTGTAGATTTAATAATAGCATATAAATCATGCTCATTATCAAATTTAATTTCTGTTTTTGTTGGATGGATATTGATATCAATCGTTTTCGGATCTACTTGTAAATACAAGAAATATCCTGGATATGCTTTATCCTTTAACAAACCTTCAAACGCTGAAGTTATTGCATGATTTAAGTATGAACTCTTTATAAACCTATCGTTTACAAAAAAGAACTGTTCCTTATTACTTTTCTTTGAAAACTCAGGCTTTAGAACAAAACCAGTAATGTTAACAATTTCAGTTTCTTCATTAACGGGGACTAACTTTTCGTTAGTTTTAGTTCCAAACACATTTACAATTCGCTGTCGGTGATTAGACGCAGGCAAATTAAATAAGTCATTTCCGTTATTGTATAACTTAAAAGAAATATCCGGATGTACTAATGCTACGCGTTGAAATTCATCAATAACATGTCGCATTTCTACTTGATCAGACTTTAAAAAATTTCGTCGCGCAGGAATATTAAAAAATAAATTTTTAACCGAGATTGACGTCCCCTCTGGAGTTACCACTACTTCTTGCTCAGTAATTTTACTTCCTTCAATTTTTATGATTGTTCCTAACTCATCAACGTCACGTTTGGTTTTCATTTCAACATGAGCAATAGCGGCAATTGAAGCCAAAGCCTCTCCTCTAAAACCTTTTGTATTGAGCTGAAATAAATCTTCTGCTGAAGAAATTTTAGATGTTGCATGACGCTCAAAAGACAAGCGTGCATCTGTAACACTCATCCCGCTACCATTATCGATTACCTGAACCAAGGTCTTACCTGCATCTTTTATAAGTAATTGTATAGCAGTTGCCTTTGCATCAATAGCATTCTCTAGTAACTCCTTTACTACAGAGGCAGGCCTTTGTACAACTTCACCAGCTGCAATTTGATTTGCAACATGGTCAGGTAATAACTGAATGATATCCGACATTAAAAAAGTTTGATGTTATATTTATCTAAAACCAGCACCGCTACCAAAACAAGTAATGCAAAAATTACGATCAAGCGTATTTGTGATTGTTTTTGGTCCGTTTCTTTAGTCACAGCTTTCCAATCATTTTTAAAAGAGGACCTGCGCTTAAAACTTCCTTTAATTGAAGTTGCGTCTTTTGCCCCATGATGCTTTTCATGCAAACGTTCCAAACGTTCTTTACGCTCATCATAATGACGAGGTGTATAACCGAATGATTTGTTTTTGTTTTGCTTAAAAAGTGTTGGGAGTCTCATAAATGATTGCTAATGTAGTATATCAAAAATAATCATTTGCAGCATATATACCGCAGAATGAATGCTAATATTTGTTAACATACTATTATAAAACAACAAAGCTGATTTTATAAAAATCAGCTTTGTCTATATTCTAAATAAAATAGTGACTTAATATTTACTTAAAGCAGCCATTTTAATTGCCGCTACTGCAGCCTCTGTTCCTTTATTTCCGTGAATACCACCAGATCGATCAATAGCTTGTTGCATATTGTTATCGGTTAATACACAAAATATTACTGGCACATCCCCATGAATATTTAAATCCATTATCCCTTGAGCAGTACCACTACACACAAAATCAAAATGTTTAGTTTCTCCTTGTATCACACTCCCGATAGCAATTACCGCATCAACATCTTGCGTTTGCAACATATGCTTGCTTCCAAAAGGCAACTCAAAAGTTCCTGGAACATCCCAAGTAACAATATTATCTTCTGTTACTCCATTTTCCAATAAAGTATCTATAGCACCTTTTTTTAGTCCTTCTGTAATATTAGGATTCCATTCTGAAACAACAATCCCAAATCGAAAGTCTTTCGCATTTGGGATTGTGTTTTTATCGTAAGTTGATAAATTCTTATGTATTGTAGCCATATTTATTCCCACCAGTGGGGCTAAAAAAACCGTAGCTTTTCAATCGAAAAGCTACAGGTTAATTAATACTTTTAATTTTTTACTTATTTAAATAAACTTTATAAGTATATGGAAATCTATTTTGCTTGCGCTTTACCTAATAAAGCTTCTACTTTTCCAGCTTCTAATGAAGTTGAAAACTCGTCTTTTATTCTTGTTAAATACTTAACCGCAATAGCATTCTTTCCTAAATCTAAAGCAACTACTGATGCTTTAAATAAGAATTTAGGTGTAGTATATTCGTTTGTTGTAGTTTGAATCGCTTTTTCATAATGCCCTAAAGCATCTTCTAACTGATTCAACTGTACAAACGCATCAGCAACTCCACCTTTAGCATTTGCTGCTAAAATTTCGTCATCTGAACTAAAGTCATCTAAATATGTAACTGCATTTTGGTAGTCATTCATATTTAAATATGCCATACCAGCAGCATAGTTTGCTAAGTTAGCCGCTTTTGTTCCGCTGTAGTCGTTAATTACATCTAACAATCCTAACTTTCCTTCTCCTCCATTCAAGGCTAAGTTAAATAAGGAATCTTTAGCTGTACCTGTTGCGCTAACCGCTTGAGTAAAGTAAGACTGTGCTTTATACACATCGTTTGATGCTTCAGCTTCTTTTGGTTCAGTAACAAACTTTCCAAATGCCATATACGCTAATACTCCTAAAGCAATAACTCCTACGATACCAAAAATGTATTTTTGATTGTCAGCAACCCATTCTTCAGCTTTATTAGCACCTTCATCTAAAGTATTAAAAACATCTTCAGTTGTACTTTCACCTTCAACGTAACCTTCTACTTTGTTTGTAAGTTCGTCATTTATAACTTCTTCAACCTTTTCTTTCGGTTTCCTATATCCTCTTTTCTTATATGTAGCCATAATCTAATATTGTATGTCGAGCAAAAATATAATTTTTCTTTTAATATTAACGCTATTGTTTTGATATTTTTCAATAATTTGCAAACCGCTTATTTATACAATCCCAATAGTACATTTTTACAATGATTTTGCAACATCTTTCTTTAGTAAATTATAAAAATTTTGAATCAATATCTTTTGAATTCAACGATAAGATAAATTGCTTTGTTGGCAATAATGGCGTGGGGAAAACAAATGTATTGGATGCCATTTATCATTTATCGTACGGAAAAAGCTACTTCAACCCTATCGCTTCACAAAACATAAATCATAATGCTGATTTTTTTGTTGTTAATGGTGAGTACTTAAAAGCGGAAAGAAATGAAAAAATCATAATTAGCTTAAAAAAGAATCAAAAAAAAGTTATTAAACGAAACGGAAAAGCATATGATCGCTTTTCTGATCATGTAGGTTTTTTGCCTTTAGTAATCATCTCTCCTGCTGACAATGATTTAATTAGTGAAGGGAGTGAAACGAGACGAAAGTTTTTGGATAGTATTATTTCACAATCAAACAAAAACTACCTAAGTACACTTATTAAATATAACAAAACACTACAACAGCGTAACTCATTGTTAAAGTATTTTGCTTTCAACAACACCTTTAACGCAGATACACTTGCGATATACAACGAGCAACTCTCAGTATTTGGACAGTTGATTTTCGAAACTAGAACTGAGTTTGTAGCAACCTTCATTCCTATATTTTTAGACAAGTACAAAGCACTAAGTAACAATAATGAAGAAGTAACATTAAAATACAAGAGTCAGCTTGAAGATAAATTATTCCCCGAATTACTAGCTGAGAACCTACAAAAAGACAAAATAATACAGTATACTTCTGTTGGAACTCATAAGGATGATTTAGTATTCGGTATTTCTGAACATCCAATTAAAAAATTCGGGAGTCAAGGTCAACAAAAATCGTTTTTAATCGCTTTAAAATTAGCACAATTTGAGTTTTTAAAACAACAATCAAATATCAAACCTATATTATTATTAGATGATATTTTTGATAAATTAGACGAATCACGCGTGAGTCAATTAATCGCTTTAGTAAACCAAGACGAATTTGGTCAGATATTTATTTCTGACACACATGCTGATCGTACTGAAAAGATCATTCGAAAAACAAATAAAAGCTACCAACTGTTTAAATTATAAGCACATGAAATATTTTATACCTATCATATTCTTTATACTTATCAGCTGTGCCGATAAAGTCACACAACAAGATTTACAGCAACTAAATGGATATTGGGATATCGACAAAGTAGAATCTGTTGATAAAAAAGTAACTAAATACGGAGCAAATAGCACTATTGATTTTTATTTTGTGAATGAGCAAAATGAAGGGTATCGAAAAAAAACAACTCTTGACTTCAGTGGAACATACAAGACTAACAACATCAAGGATAAAATTGTAATTGAAGATAAAAACGGTGCTTTTATAATTAAAACTATAACCTCTCTTGATAATTGGGAAGAGGTCATTATTAGCTTAACTAAAGAAAAACTTGTTTTAAAAAACGAAAAAGGAGTTTTGTTTTATTACAATAAGCATGAAAAATTCAATAGCAATTAAATAGATTTTCGTTTAAGCGAAAAAACAACTATGGCAAAAAGAAACAAAGAAAACATGAGTATTGCTGATGTCTTAAAAGGTTTTATCAAGGAAAACAACCTAGATAAAGGTTTAGATAAAATTGACGCTCAAAATGCGTGGTACGCGGTAATGGGAAAGTCTATTGAAGCGTACACCGATAGCGTTGAATTAAAAAACCAAACACTAGTGGTGCGATTAAGTTCTGCCCCTTTACGAGAAGAATTAAGCTACGGAAGATCAAAAATAATCGTTAATATGAACGAATTTTTAAGAAGAGATATTATTAAAGAATTGATTTTAGCATAAATCTATTTTAAATCAAAATTCTGAAAAACAAAAAAAGCCTAAAGAAAATTTCTTTAGGCTTTTTATATAATTTGAAACGAAATTATTAGAACATTTCTCTTCCAGAAAAATGAAAAGCACCTTCAATAGCCACATTTTCATCACTATCAGAACCATGAACTGCATTTTCTCCGATAGAAGTAGCATATAATTTTCTGATTGTTCCTTCAGCAGCTTCAGCTGGATTTGTAGCTCCAATTAAAGTTCTGAAATCTTCAACTGCGTTATCTTTTTCTAAGATAGCAGCAACAATAGGTCCACGAGTCATGAATTCAACCAATTCACCAAAGAAAGGTCTTTCATTATGTACTGCGTAAAATGCCTCAGCGTCAGCTTTAGTCATTTGTGTAAGCTTCATTGCTACAATTCTGAATCCTGCAGAATTAATTTTCCCTAAAATTCCTCCGATGTGTCCGTTTTCAACTCCATCAGGCTTAATCATAGTAAATGTTCTATTCGTTGCCATCTTTTTTATTTTTTAATTTTGTGCGAAAGTAGTTATTTTACTCATATCTACAAACATGTTTTTACCAAAAAGAAAAAGAGCAGTAAAAACTGCTCTTTTAATTATTTCTTATAAGTATGTGATTACTAGAAACGTTTTGTTTGCACTAAACGCATTCCGTAAAACTCATATGTGTTCCCTGGTAAAGTAGAAACTTTGTTTGTAATTCTACAGAAAGATGACTTACTATCCCATGAGCCACCTTTAACTATACGTCTTTCACCTCTTCTTGGACCTCTATTATTAGTATCCTGTACCATTCCAGCTTTAACAGCTTTATTGTGGTTTGCATCATAAAAATCCCAACACCATTCCCAAACATTACCATTCATATCGAAAATACCTAATTCATTAGCGTATTTAGATCCGTAAGCATGTGGCCTAGCCTCACTGTTAGTTACATTCCATGAAGTTAACTCTAAATCGTTAGCCCCAACATATTTGTATCCTTTTCCTTTTCTTCCTCCATGTGCAGCAAACTCCCATTCTGCTTCAGTTGGCAATCTGAATCCGTTAGATTCAAAGTCACACACATAACGTGGCCCTACTCTAGTATATGCTTTGTTATATCCTTGCTTTACACTTAACCAGTTGCAAAAATCAACTGCTTGCTCCCAAGTTACGTTAGTAATAGGAAAATCATTATTCCATCCCCAAGCTTGTGTTTTTGGCATTTTTAACTTGTTTGCTTTTGTATATTCTTTCCACTCCCAAACGGTAACTTCGAATTTACTCATGTAAAACTCCTTAACAGAAACCTTACGTTGTGGTTTTTCATCCTTCTCTGCTTGCATGTCTTTTTTACTTGCACCAAACATAAAAGTTCCAGATTCTACTTTTGCCATTTCTGGCCAAGCATGATCATTCCCTTGTGCAAAAGACAAAGAAACCGATACTATCGTTAATAGAATAGTTTTTAAAATGTAATTGTTTTTCATTTTGAATTATTTTAAAGGTTTTGTTTAATTCGGTGCGAAAGTAATAATTCCAACACAACATCATATGCATTTGTTAAGAAAATATCAAAAACACACCCTTCATTGTAGCATTTAAGACATAAACTGTGCCATAATTTTTTCTGAATACTTATATTCGCATTAATTATGGAGGCAAAAGATATAAAAAAAACGAAGACTTTATTACAATCGTCTGAAAACATTGTAATTACTTGTCATAAAGGGCCTGATGGAGATGCTATAGGATCATCATTAGCCTTATACTTATATTTAAAAAAACAAGGTAAAAGTGTAACAGTAATTGTTCCTGATGATTTTCCTTTTTTCTTAAAATGGTTACCAGAAAGTGAACACATTATATTATATGATGCAGATAAAGATGCTGCTAATACCATAATTAATAAAGCAGATTTAATTTTCACTTTAGATTTCAATGCCTTACACCGAACTGGTGACATGCTGGAAGTATTAAGTAACGCTTCTGCAAAATTTATTATGATAGACCATCATCAACAACCTGATGATTATGCTGAAGTAACATATTCTGACACCACTATATGTTCTACTTGTCAAATGGTGTATCATTTTATTGATGCTTTAGGAGATATCAATACTATAGATACTGATATCGCAAATTGTATTTACACAGGAATAATGACTGATACTGGTTCATTCAGGTTCCGATCCACAACTAGCACAACACACAGGGTTATTGCTAATTTGATAGATCTTGGTATTGATAACGCAAAAATTCATCAGAATGTATATGATAGCAACTCATATAACAGGCTACAACTTTTAGGAAAGTCATTAACTAACCTTAAAGTTATTCCTGAATTAAATACTGCCTATATCAGCTTATCAGCAGAAGAACAAAATGATTTTAATGCTCAAAAAGGAGATACCGAAGGTGTTGTTAACTATGCTTTATCATTACAAGGAATAAAATTAGCGGCTATTTTTAAAGAGGATCAAAACAGTGGGCTTATTAAAATTTCACTTCGTTCAAAAGGCGACTTTTCTGTAAATGAATTCTCTAGAGCACATTTTAATGGTGGCGGGCACACAAATGCCGCAGGTGGAGCCAGTACCCTTTCACTAAAAGAAACTCTTGATAAATTTATTAGTATCTTACCAGACTATAAAAAAGAGCTAAGTTAATGAGATACCTACCCCTATTATTATTGTTTTTAAGTATTATAGCTTGTAAAGAACCTCAACCTAGAAAACCAGTTACTGTAAAGTCTGGTATTTCAATGCAAAATTCTATTGAGCGTACTAAAAAAATTCTACAATTAGAAAATGATGCCATTACATTGTATATAAAGAATGATTCAACTAATACGTATCTAAATTCTAATAAAGGATTTAAATATTGTTATATCAAAAAAGACTCTATCAACACCTACAGGCCTCGCTATGGGGACGGATTACTGTATACCTATTCAGTTTCTGACATACACAACAACACCGTTTATACTACTACAGAAATTGGAGATAAATCATATTATATCGATCAAGAAAGTAAAGTCATTGAAGGTTTTCGTCAAGGATTGAAACTAATAAAGGTTGGAGAAGAGATGAAATTTATTTTCCCTTCACAACTTGCTTACGGATACAGAGGTGATGGCAAAAAAATAAATGCTAACCTGCCTATTATATGTACCGTAACACTAAAAGATCTTGTAACCAAAGAATCATTAAACAGAACACTAAATAAATAATCAATACCATGAAATTACTATTTTTATCATTATTTTTTGCAGCTACTGCTTGCAACCAACAATATCCTGATTTAGGAGATGGAATGTACGCTGAATTTACAACAAACAAAGGAACAATTGTTTGTACTTTAGAATTTGAAAAAACACCTATTACTGTTGCCAACTTTGTTTCATTAGCTGAAGGAACAAACACAATGGTTTCTGACAACTATAAAGGTAAAATGTATTACGATGGATTAAAATTCCATAGAGTTATTGCTGATTTCATGATTCAAGGTGGCTGTCCTTTAGGTACCGGATCTGGAGATCCTGGATATAAATTTAAAGATGAATTTGACCCTAGTTTAGTTCATGACAAACCAGGTATTTTATCAATGGCTAATGCTGGACCAAAAACTAACGGAAGTCAGTTTTTCATTACTCATAAAGCTACTCCACACCTAAATAACAAGCATTCTGTTTTCGGACATGTAGTTGTTGGGCTAGATATTGTTAATACAATTGCTGGAAATGACACTATTCAATCAGTAAAAATTATCAGAAAAGGAAGTGCTGCAAATAAATTTGACGCTGCTAAATTATTCAACGGTCATTTTGTTGCTGAAAAAGAAATACAAGAAAAAGCGAAAGCTGAAATGAATAAATCTATTGACGAAGTTTCAAAAGGTTTTGAAAAAACAGCAACAGGATTACGTTATAAAATTACTCAAACAAATACAGCCGGTAAAAAAGCAAAAAGAGGTGACAATATTCAAGTACACTATACAGGTACTTTATTAGATGGAACTAAATTTGACTCCTCTGTAGATAGAGGTAAACCTATTTCTTTCCCTATCGGAACAGGAAGAGTTATTCCAGGTTGGGATGAAGGAATTATGTTATTAAAAGAAGGTGAAAAAGCACGTTTAATAATCCCTTCATATTTAGGATATGGCGAAAGAGGTTCTGGTCGTATTATCCCTCCAAATGCAATTTTGATTTTTGATGTTGAACTTGTAAAAGTAGGCAACTAAATAAATGAAAAACATCATATAAAAAAGGCCACTCAAATGAGTGGCCTTTTTTATATGATGAAATGAAAGTTAGCCTGCCCTCAACTTGATAAGGAGAGAACTAATACTTCTCGATACAAAATTATCTTCCACTTCGTGTCAGACAATTTCACTCGAAGTGACGTGACTCGACAACCAATCTCTGCTATAAAAAAAACTACCGCGAAGTGATATTTTGAAATTCTATATTATACACAAAAAAAACCTCGAATTACTTCGAGGCTTTTTTTATTAGATCAAACTCAGCTTCTTATTTCTTAGGAGTTTCTTTTAAAACCTCTAAAAAGAAATTCCAATATTTCTGTGAAGAAGAAATACAAGCTCTCTCATCAGGAGAATGCGCTCCTTTAATAGTTGGTCCAAAAGAAACCATTTCCATTTCTGGATAATGAGTTCCTAAAATACCACACTCTAATCCTGCGTGACAAGCAGCTACATTAGCTTCTTCTCCGTTAATTTTTTTATAAATTTCAGCAGTTAACTTTACAATTGAAGAATCCATATTAGGAGTCCAACCTGGATAAGACCCTGACAGTTCAACTTCAAAACCACCTAATTCAAAACAAGATGTAAGCTTATTTGCTAAATCATCTTTATTAGAATCAACTGATGAACGTGTCAAACACATTACTGTAGCTTCACCATCAGCAATACTGATTATTGCGATATTGTTAGATGTCTCAACCAATCCTTCAATATCCGGACTCATTCTATGTACTCCGTTTAAAGCAGCATAAATTGATTTGATTGCAGTTTCCTGAGCACCAATCTCCATTACTTTTTTTGGTAATGAGCTAGCAGCAATATTGATTTCTAAGTCAGCTTCTAAACTTGCAAATTCTGCTTTAATACGAGCAACCTCAACAGCTAATTCTTTTTCAAAAGACGCCGAGTGAACTTCATCTACTACTAGTGTAGCAAAACTTTCTCTTGGTATTGCATTACGTAAACTTCCTCCTTTTATAGATGAAACACGTAACCCGTATTTCTCATATCCTTTAAACAACAAACGGTTCATGAATACATTTGCATTCCCTAAACCTTTGATGATATCCATTCCTGAATGCCCACCATTTAATCCTTTTATTTCAATTGTATATCCTACAGTTCCCTCAGGAGTTGTTTCCTCAGTATATGTTTTAGTAGCAGTAACATCAATACCGCCTGCACAACCTACACCAATTTCATCATCTTCTTCAGTATCTAAATTTAAAAGAATATCCCCTTTCAGTAATCCTCCTACTAAACCGAAAGCTCCGCCCATTCCAGTTTCTTCATCAATAGTAAACAATGCTTCCAATGCTGGATGCTGTATTGTTGTAGATTCTAAAACAGCCATAATTGTAGCAACTCCTAAACCATTATCCGCTCCAAGAGTAGTCCCTTTAGCACGAACCCAGTCACCATCAACATACATTTCTATCCCTTGAGTATCAAAATCAAAGTTAACATCTGCATTTTTTTGATGTACCATATCTAAATGCGATTGTAAAACCACCATTTTTCTATCTTCCATACCTGGAGTAGCTGGTTTTCTTATAATTACATTTCCAACAGCATCTACTATAGTCTCTAGTCCTAAATCATCACCAAATTTTTTCATAAAAGCAATTACTCGCTCTTCCTTTTTAGACGGACGAGGCACTGCATTTAAATCTGCAAATTTATTCCATAAAACCTTTGGTTCTAACTCTCTTATTTCTTGATTCATTATATCCTGTTTTTATATGCGCCAAAGATAGGGAGTTTTGTTCAGTTCCCGATAACTATCGAAACCTAAACTCATCTCAAATAATAATAGTACATTTATACTCCAATTCTAACTTATTGATAAGCCTAGGATAAAAACAATATGTTTAAAAACAAAAAAACACTTTTAGCAGTACTATTCCCTATACAGATATTATTAATTAAGATTTTAGCTCATTACCCTGATTTTATAGAAAACTACTATAGCAACGGGTTATACCCTATAATTTCAAAAACCTTGCGTTATATACTTGGATGGATTCCCTTTTCTGTAGGCGACTTATTCTATGCTTGTTTAAATGTATTTATTATAAGATGGGTTTTTAAAAACAGGCGATTATTTTATAAGAATCCAAAAGAAACATTCACTACAATATTTGCATTCTTATCAGTACTTTATTTCGCATTTCATATGTTATGGGGAATGAATTATTATAGAAATCCTTTGCATAAAACATTAGTATTAGAGGCCGAATACACCACAGAACAGTTGATTAGAGTAACCGAAAACCTCATCACTAATGTAAACAATATTCATTCAAAAATTGCTCCTAGCGATAGTGCTAAAGCTGTCATTCCATATAGCAGATCCCAAATATTTGACAAAACTATTAATGGCTACACACTACTTCAACACCGATATCCAAATTTAAATTATCAGCCAAGAAGTATTAAAAAATCGATATGGTCGGTACCGCTTACCTATTCTGGGTACAGTGGTTATTTGAATCCATTTACTAATGAAGCTCAAGTAAATTACTTAATTCCGAAGTATCATTTTCCGCTGGTGAGTTGTCATGAAGAAGCACATCAAATTGGGTATGCCGCTGAAAACGAAACCAACTTTATTGGCTACTTAGCTTGTAAAGAAAACCCTGATGTTTATTTTAATTATGCTGGAGCAACGTTTGCTGTGCGTTATTGCTTGAGGGAGGTTTATAGAAGAGATGAAAATAAATATGAATATTTACTTCAGAAACTAAACTTAGGCGTCCGAAAAGATTTTCAAGAAAGTCAGGATTTCTGGAGTAGCTATCAAAACCCAATGGAAATAGTTTTAAAGTATGGATATGATTTATTCTTAAAAAGTAACAACCAGCAAAAAGGAATTAAAAGTTATAGCTACGTTGTTGCCTTGATTGTTAATTATGAACTAAAAGAAAACTCCCAATAAAAGAGATTAGATTTGAAAAACAATTTAAAACAAAACGTTAAAGAAATCATAAAATACTTTATCTCCAACCTATTTACATATATTTAAGGTCCTAAAATCAACCTTAAAAATGAACAATTTCAAGTTTAGTATAGTCCTGTTTTTTATAATAAACCTCACTTTCTCTCAAGAATATCACCCTAAAACAAATGGAGTAAAAACACCAAAACATACAACTGTTGCTTTTATTAATGCTACAATACATATAAATCCTTCACAAGTTTTAGAAGGAGCTACTTTACTTATTAAAAACAATAAAATTGTTTCCGTTGGGATTGACCTCAAAGTTCCTAATAATACGCAAACCATTGATTTATCAGGGAAAAGTATTTACCCTTCTTTTATTGATCTTTACAGTAATTTCGGCCTTGATAAACCTAAAGCAATACCTCATCAGAAATCCCCGCAATATGACGCGAATAGAAAAGGATACTATTGGAATGATCATATCAGGCCAGAAACCAATTCATTTAATTCTTTCAAATATGATAATAAAAAAGCAAAGGAATTATTAAAAGTAGGCTTCGGTATTGTAAACACTCATGTACAAGATGCTATTATAAGCGGAACAGGGACTTTAGTTGTGTTAGACCAAAATGGAAATACGGCTACTCAAGTTATTGAAGAAAAATCCGCTCAATACTTTTCTTTTGATAAAAGTAAATTATCAAAACAATCCTATCCAAGTTCCATAATGGGGAGTATGGCTTTAATACGTCAGGTACACCACGATGCAAATTGGTATGAAAAAGGAAACATAGAAACTACCGATTTAGCTTTAGAAGCATTTATTGCGAATAAAAATAGATTACAAATTTTTAAAGCAGGAAATTGGTTAAACGATTTGCGTATAGATAAACTCGGTGATGAATTTGGCGTAAATTATATTATTGTTGGCGGTGGCGATGAATACCAACGCATTAAAAACATTAAACAAACTAACACTACTTATATACTACCATTAAATTTTCCAAAAGCCTATGATGTAGAAAATCCATTTCAAGCATCAAAAATTTCTTTGAAAGACATGAAGCATTGGAACCTTGCCCCTACTAATCCAAGTGTTTTTACAGCAAATGAAATTCCATTCACCTTAACAACATATCAATTAAAATCGGTTTCTGATTTTAAAACAAACCTTCAAAAAGCTATTAAATACGGATTAAATAAAGAAGCTGCACTTGCTGCTTTAACTACTGTTCCAGCAAAATTATTAGGGAAATCAGATAAAATAGGGAGTTTAAAAAAAGGAGCTTATGCAAACTTTATGATTACTTCTGGTGATATTTTCGATTCAAAAACTACACTTTATGAACATTGGATCATGGGGCATAAAAACTCATTTGAAAATATGAGTATCAAAGAAATTAATGGTGATTATGATTTAGCAATAAACGGAAAAACATATAAACTTAATATTTCTGGAAAAGCCAATAAACTTAAATCTAAACTAAAAAAAGACACCATTAAACTCACTAGTAAATTAACCTTTAAAGAGCAATGGTTGACTATTCATTTTGCAGAAAAAGATGCCAAAGAATATACCAGACTAATTGCCAAAATCACGAAAGAAAAAACTACAATTACTGGAAAAGCTGTTTTAACTGATGGTTCAGAAACTTCCTTTACAGCTACATATTTAACTCCAAAAGACAAAAAAGAAGACAAAAAAGAAGATAAGAACACCACACCTACCCTAGTTAAAGTGTCCTACCCTAATATGGCATATGGTTTTAAAACAGCGCCAAAACAAGAATCATTTTTGTTTAAAAACGTGACTGTTTGGACCAATGAAAAAGAAGGTATTCTTAAAAATATTGATGTTTTAATTAAAAATGGAAAAATTGAAAAAATAGGAAAAAATATTGTTGCTAAAAAAGCAACATTAATTGATGGAACAGGAAAGCATTTAACCTCCGGAATTATTGATGAACATTCACACATTGCCACTTCCTCTGTAAACGAAGGAGGACAAAACTCCTCCGCAGAAGTAACTATTGAAGATGTGGTAAAATCTAACGACATTAATATTTACAGAAATCTTGCAGGTGGAGTTACTACCATTCAAATCCTTCACGGTTCCGCAAATCCAATTGGTGGCCGTTCGGCACTCGTAAAATTAAAATGGGGTGAGACACCTGATAAAATGTTAATTCCTAACGCACCAAAATATATTAAATTCGCTTTAGGGGAAAATGTAAAACAAAGTAACTGGAATAGTCGTTCCCGATTTCCTCAAACACGAATGGGAGTTGAGCAAGTGTATATAGATTATTTTACACGTGCCAAAGCTTATGATACTAAAAAGAAAAGTGGTGTTCCTTATAGAAAAGATGATGAGTTAGAAACTATAGCAGAAATTTTAAATAAGGAGCGTTTTATCACCTGTCATTCTTACGTACAAAGTGAAATCAATATGCTGATGAAAGTTGCTGAAAAATTCAATTTTAACATCAATACCTTTACACATATTTTAGAGGGCTATAAAGTGGCTGATAAAATGAAAAAACACGGTGTTGGCGGATCTACTTTTAGCGATTGGTGGGCTTACAAATATGAAGTGAATGATGCTATTCCGTATAACGGGGCTATCATGCACAACCAAGGAATCACCGTTGCATTTAACTCTGATGATTCCGAAATGAGCAGGCGCTTAAACCAAGAAGCAGCAAAAGCCGTAAAATATGGTGACCTCTCTGAAGAAGATGCTTGGAAATTTGTAACCTTAAACCCTGCCAAACTATTGCATTTGGATGACAAAATAGGAAGCATTAAAGTTGGAAAGGATGCTGATGTTGTTTTATGGAACACCAATCCTTTATCCGTATATGCAAAAGCGGAAAAAACACTTATTGAAGGTGTTGTTTATTTTGACTTAGCCCGTGATTTAAAACTCCGTACTGAAATTAAAAAAGAGCGAAATGAATTAATTAATTTAATGCTTGATCATAAAAATAATGGAGGAAAAACTCAAACTCCTAAAAAAGAAGAAAAACCACACATGCATTGTGATTTTGTAGGTGATTACCAATAAACACATTACGAGTTTAAAATTATACATAACATTAGTTCATTTAACATGAAAAACATACTATACATTACATTACTAATTTGTTCGTTTACATTTGCACAACAAACACCTGGAGCAAAACAAACTAAGGCGATAATAATTCTTGGAGCTACAGCACATATTGGTAATGGCTCCCTAATAGAAAATTCAATACTAATTTTTGAAAACGGAAAGCTTACTATTGTTGCTGACGCAACTTCCACTACTATCCCCTCAAAAGGAACTGTTATAAACGCTAACGGAAAGCATATATACCCAGGATTTATTGCTCCAAATTCAACACTTGGATTGGTTGAAATTGATGCAGTACGCGCTTCAAACGACAATAGAGAGCTCGGTACGTTCAATCCGCATATCAGAAGTATTATTGCATATAATACAGAATCTAAAGTCACAGAAAGCATGAGACCAAATGGGGTATTACAAGCACAAATTACTCCTAGAGGCGGACGTATTTCCGGAAGTTCATCAATTGTTCAATTTGACGCTTGGAACTGGGAAGATGCAGTTATAAAAGAGGACGATGGTATTCACATTAACTGGCCTAGAACCTTTAATAGTTCAGGATGGTGGGCTGCTCCAGGACCAACAACTCCAAATAAAAAATATACCGAGCAAGTAACCGAATTAAATAATTTCTTTACCAATGCAAGATATAACACTTCAAAAACTACTCATTTAGTTTTTGACAGTATGAAATCCGTCTTCAATAAAACCAAAAAAGTATTCATTCATGTGAATGATGAAAAACAAATTATTGACGCTATAAATTTTGCCGTAGAACAAAAAATAAACTTAGTTCTTGTAGGGGCTTATGATGCTTATAAAACTATTCCTTTATTAAAAAAACACAATATACCCGTAATATTAAAACGTGTCCATAGTACTCCTGATAATGATGATGACGATTATGATTTGCCATACAGGCTAGCAAATATTTTAACTACTGCTGGTATTTTAGTAGGTCTAGATACTAGCGGAAATATGGAGCGTATGAATACTAGAAATTTACCATTTTACGCAGGAACATGCGTCGCTTATGGGCTAGATAAAGAAAAAGCTGTACAGTTAATTTCATTAAATACTGCAAAAATTTTAGGGATTGATCATTTTACAGGAAGCTTGGAGGCTGGTAAAGATGCCACCCTATTTATTTCTGAAGGTGACGCCTTAGATATGAGAACGAATAAACTTACTCATGCTTTTATACAAGGACGTTCTATTAGTTTGGAAACACACCAAACAGAGCTATACAAGCGTTATACCGAAAAATATGATAACGATTCTAAACAGTAAAAAAATCTCATTAAAAAAGCCAGTCTATTCAATAGAATAGACTGGCTTTTTATTTATAATTAATAAATTTTATTTCTCCCCTATCAATCCGTCTACAGGTTTTACAAACTTTAATGCGTCAATCATTTTTTCAGAAACACTAATATTCTCAAAATCTGCTGCATTGCTTGATGTTACTGGTAAATTATTTTCTGAGTCATACCACTGTAATTTCTTTGGCAATAACAAGCCATTTACTTTCTGCCAATCGGTATATTTAATATAATGTATTTCAGTACTTGGCTTATCATCTCCATAAGTAACGGTATATCCCAACCAAGTCATTTGATGTGTTGTTTTATCAAAATACACAAAATAGTTATCCTCTGGTGAATCGCCTACATTGTTTCCATAGGTGATTTTATAGCCAGTGTATCTTTCGTTTTCAAACGATAAATCGTTAACTTTTGAATATGTAATTCCAGGATCACCTAGTACAAAAGGCATTGCATAAAAGTAAAAATATAGATTATGATAAAAGCGTGCTCTTTCTACAGGGAATTTTCCTTCAGCGTTCATCCAAACCGCTGTTCCATCAAAACCGATAGTAAACTTTGAAGAACTAATTAATGTTTTACGCGACTTTAAATCTACTAAATGAGTTTCTGTTTCTCCTCCTTTTTTTAATAAATCAAAGGACAACTGATTCATAGCATCCCAACGTTTATAGGTTCCATGAGCAGTAAACATCCTGTTCAATTTATTCGGAAATCGTTCCGTAATACTTCTATCAGAAACCTTATTCTCTATTGTAGCTGTTTGAGAAAACCCAAAAAAACTAATTAAAACCAATACTAAAACACTAATCTTTTTCATTCCTATATGCATTTGGTATAGGTTGTCTGCTACATTAGCATATCCTTACATAAGATGTTTTCTAATTTGAATATTATTGATAACTAGCATCCTAAAATTGTATCTCCTTTTATTCGAGATGTCAAACTGAGGTGTTGACAAAAATTTTGTCTAGCAGCAATAACGATAGCGTCACGTCACTTCGAGTGAAATTATTTGGAAAGTAATGGAAAGTAATTTTGTATCGAGAAGTACTAGTTCTCGATACAATTTTCATTCCGTTTCACTATATGAAAATCACTCGAACTGACGAAAAAAAACGTAAATCTGTCAATGATAGCTTATGGAATTTTTTAAACCTTTAAATTTTTAAATAGATTTCGATACTTCGTCATAGCCTGTCTTGAGCGTTAGTAGAAAGACTCAGTACAGGCGAAACTAATCTGACAACAAAAACAAAAAGACTTCTCTTCTTAATCTGTGCAGACAATTTATACAGTTACATTTTTCTGATTTTCGTAAAACACATCTGCCTGTACGCGAATTAACTCTTCTGCCTTTTTCTTTTTGTATTGATATGATTCTTCTGCCTCTTGTATATCAGCATACACCTTATTACTTATAGCATTGTTCGTTTTTAAATTATTCTGTCTTTCATAAACTTGTTGTTGCACCCAGTTTTTAACCTCCGATTCTTGATTTTCTAACTTAAAATCATATTCGCTTTTGTGCGCTAACAACTTAGCCAATATTGGTGATGTTTCTATTGCTAAAAACAATATAAAAATAAAGAAAGAAGGCAGCCAAGCTAATTTTCCTAAAGCATTTACGCGAGCCATTAACCCGTCAAATCCATCAATGATAGGTTGTGTTTTTAACAATTGAGTTTCATAGGTAGTATTAAGAGTTGCTATTTGGTTTTCAATAACTGATGTTTTTTCTTTATTATTTGTTTTTAGTTCCTGCAATTCCATTAGCATGGCATCATGTTTATTTCTTTTCTCATTATACACAGGTCCTTTACCTAATAACTTTGTTCCTTCCCTACCTTCAGCTTCTGCTATATAAGTACTGTATAATGCATTTACCTCACCTTCCTTTTGTGAAACCTCTTTTTTAAGGCTTTCTTTTTGAGAAGTCAACTCAACGATTTTCGGGGTATATTGTAACCCTATCTGGTTTTTATTATCCAGTGTCATTGTATTTTTTTCTTCCAATAACACTTGGTTAATCTCTTTTTCAAAAATCTTTAACTCCAAGGGCTTTGAAATAACCACAGCAATTATCATTGCTAATATAATTCTAGGAGTAGCTTGTAATAATTCTTGCATGAAATTATCTCTTTTCTTTATGGTAGAAACAATAAATCGATCCAAATTAAAAATTAAGAGACCCCAAACTAAACCAAATCCAATCGAAACTATAAGAGTATCAAAAACGGTATACAGCGCATAACTAGCAGCTATAAAAGCCATAACCGCTGTAAAAAAAACGGTTGCGCCAATACCTGCATATTTTGTTTGTTCTCCTTTTGAGCAGTTGTCCAAAAGGTCGGTATCTGCTCCTGAGCAGATAATAAAGAATTGTTTTAACATGATGAGTGTTATTTTGATTGATGATTATGATGATGTTGTATATACCAATTAAAATTCAAAGCCTCCATATTAAATCGTTTCTTTTTGTTTTATATATCATTTAAAAATACAACCGTAACTAAGGCTATGCTTTTATTTTTAAACTCACCTAAAACAAAAATAATTCAATTTTCTTACGTGCCTCTTGAAATTTAATTGGTATTACCCTATTAGAACGCAAAGTGTGGTGATTTGTTACATAAAATTTGAAAAACTTTTTAATAACCAGATATTATAAATACAATAAGGCTATTCAATTATGAATAGCCTTATTAAATAACTTAAAAAAGAGGTTTATTGAAAAGATAATTTACTTGTCATACTAAACCCATTGAAATCCATAGGGTGCTCGTTTCCATTATACTTCGATACTTCGTCTTCGCTCAGTACAAGCTAAACTCAGTTTGACAATCGTTTGTTTTACAGCTCAAAAATAAATTTTTGAGCCTATTGTACTATAACAGTCCTTGTTGATGAATACGAAGCATTTCCATTTACATCGTTACTTTTTATAAACCAATAATACGTTCCTACAGATAAATTTACAGTACTATTCATCGTTGCAATAGCAGTTGTATGTAATACAGGTGGATTAGTTGCTCCTAAATATAAATCGTAAGTTAATGTTGCTGTTTCTCCAGTATCAGGATCATTCCCTGACCAATCAAACACAACATTTCCTACTGCTACAGTTGCTTGAGGCGCAGGTGTATTAAGTGTTGCTGGAAAAGGAGTATAATTAGTTGTAGCCTCATAAGGTGTATGAAACTGCCCTGTGGCACCAGTAGCGGTCTGTCCTGTAGTATCTGTGGCAGTTACTATCCATTCATAAGCAGTATTCGGTTCTAAGATTATAGTGGTACTCGTAACTCCATTTTCTATAACAAGAGTTTGTGATGTACTTGTTGTTAAATTAGTTAGTATAATTGTATAGGTTATTCCTGTTGGATTAGTTGAAAAATCATTCCAACTCAATATTACTTCAATACCAGATTGATCAGCAGTAATTGTTCCTTCGCAAACTGAGTTATTTACAGGACTAATATAATCCGCAGCATTTAAAGCATTAAATACAACATCATCTAAATCACTACTACAAGAAGAAGTAAAACAAATTACTATTAATAGATATATTAAATTTTTCATTTTTATTTTTTTATAAATTTAGAAGTATACACTGAAGTTCCTGAAGTAGCTTTGATAAAATAAACTCCTTTCATTAATTCGGCTACATTAATCATTTCTTTAGTAGTAGCATTTCTTAATACCACTTTTCCTGTCATATCATAAATTACCACAGATGATAATTCCATCACTGAACTAAAACGAAGTTCATTCTGTACAGGATTAGGAAAAACTACCAAAGTAGCATCATCTAATAACACAATTTCTTCAAACCTTCCTTGACATTCTTTATTTGTAGTTACTTTTACAGTCGTCACCTCAGTAGATAACTCATATTCAAAAGTAATTGTTTCGGTAGCTGTTGCAGTTGTCATTTCAGTAATTACATCATTAATACTGACATTATACTGTTTACTTCCTGTTAACGTTAAACGATACACATTACCCATTCTTCCAGAAAAACCTGTTAAGTCCTCAACAGCATCTACATACACATCATAGCATTGAGTAACATTAACCTCTGTAGCGGTAACACATACATAATAGGTTCCTGAAGCTAAATTAGGAATACTGATAACATCCGTAAACGTATAAGGACTCACTACAATTGTATTTCCGTTTAATGAAACACTCACTTCATAAGTGTATGCTTCAGTAGCCGTAATTTGTATCATTCCATTATCTACCCCAACACATGTTTCACTTATCGTTTCAACAGTTAAATTGTCTTGTGGTAATTCACAACCTTCTAATTTAATATCAAACTCAACGATAGTTTGACACCCAGTTCCATTTGCGGAAACTCCTGTTCCATCATTAATGACACTCACATATATTGTTTGCTGATTTGAAATGTTATTATACGTTGCTGGAGTTGCAATAGCGTTTATACCTGCTCTTGCATCATCATAATTCGTATAATAGTTAGCTGAAACCCCAATTTCTCCATCTATGATAGCTACTTCCCATTGTGTTAAATCAAAAATAGCTCCTTGACCATACACATACCCTTCACAACCAGTCATTACTCCTCCATTTCCTAAAGTATCAATGATTTCAGTATTGGTCAAAGGTGTTGGGTTTGGGTTTACGGTTAATTTTAAAATTTTAACTACTGAACATCCTGCTGCATTTTCAAATTGAACAAATACATCTTGAGGATTACTTATGTTTTCATAGGTTTCTATATCCGAAGCTAGTATTGGAGTTAAAACTCCTGTTGTAAGATTTAGAACTTCGTAAAACGTAATAGTCAATCCGTCAGTACTAGCAATCATATTTGGTATTTGACTTGGCAAGTCAAATATTTGAACACCATCCATATCGCTATAGTAATCATCCTCGCATAAAACATAATCTAAATAATGATTAGCTGCTGGTAATAAATAAACCTGTAATGTAATTTCTTTAAATGAAGTACAGCCAGTTAGTGTATTTTCTACTTGAGCGTAAATTACTTGATTTGGAGTAGATACATTTACAAATGCTGAAGGGTTAGCTATTATTGAAATTGGATTAGGAGATCCGTTTGCTAATAATCCTGTATGATAAGTTGACGAATATTCTGCTATATTCCCTCCTGATGCAATAATCTCTGTATACAAAAGAGCTGACTCATATGAAACCAAATCAAAAACCACCAAGCCATCTGTAATATTAGGTTGCTCCTCACATTGTGCGTAAATTAATGGGTCTGAAGGTAAAACAGGTGCGTTTTGAACTACTAAGTTTACAGGAACAGTGGTAGTACAACTAGAACTAGAATTTGTATCAATTAATACTGCATATATCGTTTGTGTTGCAGGATTGTTATCACCATCAGCATTAGTGTTTATATTTTCATATAAAACAGATGTATTAATTGCACCTACCCCTTGATTTGCTTCTGCAAGGTATTCATAAAACTCAACATTTACATTTGATTGTCCTGCTACAAGTTCAGATCCAGTAATGGTTAAATCAAAATACCCTACGTTATCATTATCAGTATCACAATACGTTAACGGATTGGTGAACGGAAATGCTTGGGGAGCTGTAACAACTTCCAAGTTAAAACTTGTGATTGCAAAATTCCCTGTAGCAGTTTCTGTAACACGAGCCCCTATAGATTGTGGATTGAAACTATTAATAAAAAAGGTAGGTAAAACATTCAAATTTACCTGAGCATCAGCTAGAGTTAAATGGTATGTAACAATGTAATCAGCAGGATTTTGCCCTCCTAAAATAGCCGAATCATTTACTGTTAATTCAAAAGTTTCAAAGCCATCAATAGTACCTTGATCACAAATACGTATATCTGGAGGGGTGTTTGCTACTTGAGCAGTTGCTGCTACACCCATCAATAGCAGTACAAAAAGTAATAGTTTTTTCATAATTTAAGTTAGTTTATAAAATTTTAACCGAAAATACATTTTTTAACTGACAATAAATTGTCTAACCTGTATATTTGCCTTATGCAATACATAAGTAGTACACAAAATGCACTGGTAAAAAAAGTGCTGCAATTACAAGAGAAATCACGCCTTCGTAAAAAAGAAGGTTTGTTTACTGTAGAAGGTATTAGAGAACTAACACTTGCTTTAAACGGAGGCTATGAAATAGATACTGTTTTACTATATGAAGGCTTAGTTTCAGAAGCCGAAATCAATAAATTAACAAATCAACAGATTAACTTAGTTAGTGTTTCTAAAGAAGTACACCAGAAAATCGCGTATAGAAGTTCTACTGAAGGAGTCGTTGCTATTCTAAAAACAAAGTCGAATTCTCTGGATTCGATTATTTTTAACACAAACACACCATTGGTGCTAATTGCAGAAGCCCCTGAAAAACCCGGGAATATTGGTGCCATTTTACGAACTGCTGATGCGGCTAATGTAGATGCTATTTTTATCGCTAATCCGAAGACAGACTTATACAATCCTAATATTATCCGCTCAAGCGTAGGTTGTGTGTTTACGAACCAAATAGCTACAGGAACTACGGAAGAAATTATTGATTTTCTAGCAGCAAATAACATCCATATTTACGCGGCTACTTTACAAAACTCAAACGAATATCATCAAGAAGATTATACGAAAGCATCTGCTATTGTTGTAGGAACAGAGGCTACTGGATTGAGTAAAGAATGGCGTGATGCTGCTAAACAAAACATCATCATCCCAATGCAAGGACAAATAGATTCTATGAATGTATCAGTTGCTGCAGGTATTTTGATTTTTGAAGCAAAAAGACAACGGAAATTTAATTAACAATGAACGATTAATAATGTACAATTGTCTAATAATTATTTCACATGAAAGAAAATATAATTGCGACTAAGACATTTGATTTTGCTGTTAAAATAGTACTACTTAGTAAAAAATTAATCGCAAAAAATGAATATGTTTTATCAAAACAAATTTTAAAATCAGGAACTTCTATTGGAGCTAATGTAGAAGAAGCCATCGGGGGAATTTCAAAAAAAGACTTTAGAGCAAAAATGTCCATTTCATATAAGGAAGCAAGGGAAACAAATTATTGGCTTAGAATACTTAAAGACACTGATTATATTTCTACAGAAGAATTTGATGTCTTAAATAATGAGCTTACCAGCATTCTAAAAATACTTTACAAGATAATAGACTCTTCAAAAGAATAATTGAATTGTTAATTACTCATCACTAATCACACATTATTCATTGTTAATTACTAATTAAAACAACATGTCTGCACAAACTATATTTTACATCATCATCGGTATTCTACTATTCGATTTTATTCTCGATAAATTTTTAGACTACCTCAACGCAAAACATTATAACGATGAGCTTCCTACAGAATTACAAGATGTTTATGATGCCGATGAGTATAAAAAATCACAAGCATATAAACTGACAAATAATAAGTTTGGAAACATTTCATCATTATTTTCTATACTCCTAACATTAGGGTTTCTGTTTTTTGACGGTTTTAGAATAGTTGACGATTATGCCAGAACCTTTACTGATAACAATATTTTAATAGCCTTAATATTCTTTGGGATAATTATGATAGGCTCTGATATTATCACTACCCCTTTTTCATATTACCATACTTTTGTAATTGAAGAAAAATTCGGATTTAATAAATCTACTATAAAGTTATTTTTCATTGACAAAGTAAAAGGATGGTTGATGAGTGCTGCACTTGGAGGTGGGATTTTAGCACTTATTATTTGGTTTTACGAATTCGCTGGAGATGATTTCTGGCTATATGCATGGACTTTAGTAGCTGTTTTCAGCTTGTTTATGAATATGTTTTATGCCAAACTTATTGTGCCTTTATTCAACAAACAGACTCCTTTAAAAGAAGGTTCTTTAAGAGATAAGATTGCTGCTTATGCCCAGAAAGCAGGTTTTCAATTAGACAACGTATTCGTGATTGATGGCTCTAAAAGAAGTACAAAAGCTAATGCTTACTTTTCAGGTTTTGGTAGCCAGAAAAGAATCACACTTTATGATACTTTAATAAACGATTTAGAGGAAGATGAAATTGTAGCGGTATTAGCGCATGAAGTAGGACACTACAAATGCAAGCATATTATTTATAACCTAGCACTTTCATTATTACTTACTGGCTTTACATTATGGCTATTATCGTTGTTTATTAGTAGTCCTATACTTTCAGAAGCCCTTGGAGTATCCATCCCTTCCTTTCATATCGGAATGATTGCTTTCGGAATGTTATACAGTCCTATTTCAGAAATCACAGGATTATTTATGAATAGTTTATCTCGGAAATTTGAATATCAAGCTGATGATTATGCTAAAGAAACACATAATTCAGATGATTTAATTAGCTCCTTAAAAAAATTATCGAAGAACAGTTTAAGTAACCTTACCCCGCACCCAACCTATGTTTGGTTTCATTATTCACACCCAAGCTTGCTACAACGGATTGTGAATTTGAAAAAATAAATTGCTCTTTATTTGCATCAGAAAGTTTTTTTTACATAACTTTGTCCTCAACATGAATACTATTACAACAAATAACACAAACTGGCAGTGGTTCCGATTTAACTCAATAATCGTGAACTAAGCAACCTGTTTATATAACTCATAAAAAAGGCTTACCGTTTTCGGTAAGCCTTTTTTTTATGCTTATTATGTTTTCAAATGGCACTTTAAAAACTGAATTAGTTTTTTCTTAGTCAAGTAAAAAAAATAAAGCATAGCCTGAGTTACGGTTTCTTTTTATAACGAAGAATAAGTAACAAGTAAACAGTTTTGATGAGGTATTTGATAATTTAATAAGCATTAACACAAAATTGAAAATGAAAATAAATACATTAACATCCACAAGTCTGTCAGACACTATAACACCAGTAGGTTTGTACTTAAAACTACGTGATCAATTTCACAATAGCTTTTTGTTAGAAAGTTCTGACTATCATGGTAACGAGAATAATTTCTCTTTTATTTGTTTAAAACCTATAGCAACATTTACAGTTAATGGGAGTATGGTAACTACAAGTATTTTAGGCACAGAACAAAAAGTTACTGTATCAAACAAAAAAGAGGTAACCACTCATTTACAAAATTTTATTTCGGGGTTTGATGTTGAAAAAAACGATAAAGTTACCAATGGAATTTTCGGATACTGTAGCTATGATGCTATTCAGTATTTTGACACTATTAGTTTAGATGAACACAAAAAGAAAAATACTACTCCTGAAATGATGTACTCGTTATTTCAGTTTATTATTCAAATAGATCATTTTAAAAATGAAATGACCATTTTAGAAAACTGCCCTGAAGGAGCTGTTTCTGAAATTACTAACATTGAACGATTGGTGAAAAACAACAACCATCCACAGTATCATTTTAATTTAAAAGGGAATCAAGCTTCTAACATAACCGACCAAGAATTCAAGGACATGGTTACTAAAGGAAAAGAACACTGCCAATTAGGTGATGTTTTTCAAGTAGTCCTTTCTAGACAATTTTCTCAAAAATTTAATGGCGATGATTTTAACGTATATAGAGCCTTGCGTTCTATTAATCCGTCACCATATTTATTTTATTTTGATTTTGGCGATTTTAAATTATTCGGTTCATCACCAGAAGCTCAATTAAAAGTTGCTAATGGTAAAACAACTATCAACCCAATAGCCGGAACTTTCAAACGTACTGGAAACGATGTAGAGGATCAAAAATTAGCGGAGCAATTAGCAAAAGACCCAAAAGAAAATGCAGAACATACCATGTTGGTAGATTTAGCGAGAAATGATTTGAGCAGACATGGAAAAAATGTAACTATAAAAACCTACAAAGAAGTACAGTTTTACAGTCATGTAATTCATTTGGTGTCTGAAGTTGAAGCAGAAAACAAAGACGATGATGCCATACAAATGTTTGCAGATACGTTTCCTGCCGGAACACTTTCTGGAGCTCCAAAATACAAAGCAATGCAATTGATTAATAAATATGAAAACCAAAACAGAGGATTTTATGGTGGTGCAATTGGTATCTTTGGTTTTGACGGAAGCGTAAATCATGCCATTACCATCAGAAGTTTTATGAGTAAGAATAATACCTTATACAGTCAAGCTGGAGCTGGTGTTACGGTAAACTCAAACGAAGAAAAAGAATTACAAGAAGTAAACAATAAGCTAGGTGCTTTAAAACAAGCCTTAACCTTAGCTGAGAAAATATAAAAACAGCTTTTAACCTCTCTAAAGAGAAAGAATTGAAGCTAAAATAATTATAACAATCACAAATAAAAACCCTTCCTTTAGGAAGCTAAGCATGAGCTTATGGAAAAGATAATAGTACTTGACAATTACGATTCATTCACTTACAATTTAGTGCATTATATTGAATCAAATCCGAATTATGAAGTTGATGTATTTAGAAATGATGAAATTTCTATTGAAGCTATTGACAAATACAGCACCATTGTACTTTCTCCCGGTCCAGGTTTACCAGAAGATGCAGGAATATTAAAAGCTGTCATTGAACGTTACGCTTCTACCAAAAAAATATTAGGAGTCTGTTTAGGAATGCAAGCAATTGGCGAAGTGTTTGGTGGGACTTTGGAAAACCTTAATAACGTATTTCATGGTGTTGCTACACCTATAACAATAACTAAAACAAGTGATTTATTATATAAAAACCTTCCTGAAAGAATAGAAGTTGGTCGATATCATAGTTGGGTAATTTCAAATGATAATTTCCCAAATAAATTAATAGTCACTTCAAAAGATGATAATGATCAAATCATGTCAATCAAACATCAGGACTACAATGTGTATGGGGTACAATACCACCCAGAGTCAATTTTAACTGAACATGGCAAAGAAATCATTAATAATTTTTTAGACATCTAATACCTGTCTTTTAACAAACAATCATTCCTTGTGTAGTTGATGCAAATAGTTTAACTAAAAAACGTCAGTTCGAGTTTTTTCTTTAGGAAAAAGTATCGAGAACAGCTTTTTAGTATCCTAAAATCCTATTCTCAATACTAATTTTACGCTTTATCAATCGTAAAACTCACTCGAATTGACGGGTTTTCTCTAAATAAACAACGGGGCATAAATAAAACATAAATATGAAAACTTCTATTTTGAACAATATCAAAAAAGTTAATCCGATGATAGGATTAAATCAATTATTCGATCATCAAAAACTAACTAAAGAACAAGCATACGAAACACTAACTCGTATTGGAAAAGGTGATTTTAACAACTCACAAATAGCCGCTTTTTTAACCATTTTTTTAATGCGGAATATTTCTGCAGATGAATTAACAGGTTTTCAAAATGCATTATTAGACTTGTGTTTAAAAGTAGATTTCTCTGATTTTAACACCATTGATGTTTGCGGAACAGGCGGTGATGGAAAAGATACTTTTAACATCTCTACATTAGCAGCGTTTGTAGTTGCAGGAGCAGGATATAAAGTTGCTAAACACGGTAACTACGGAGTATCCTCATCATGCGGATCGTCAAATGTATTAGAACATTTAGGCTATCAATTTACCAATGACGAGTCTGTTTTAAAACGACAATTGGATACTGCTAATTTTTGTATGATGCATGCGCCATTATTTCATCCTGCTATGAAAAATGTAGCACCAATTAGAAAAGAGCTAGGGATTAAAACCTTTTTTAATATGCTAGGACCTTTAGTAAATCCTAGTAATCCCCAAAATCAACTGGTAGGCGTATTTAATTTAGAAATTGCGAGAATCTATAATTATATGCTACAAAAGTCAGGTAAAAATTATAGCATATTATACAGTTTAGATGGATATGATGAAATTTCGCTTACTGGAAAATTCAAAAAATATTCCAATACTAGTGAGGCTTTATTATCCCCTGAACAAATTGGCTTCCCTCAACACAGTCAAGAAGCTATTTTTGGAGGGAATACTATAAAAGAAGCTGCTACTATTTTTACTAATGTATTGGAAAACAAAGGAACTCAATCGCAACAAAATGTAGTTTTGGCAAATGCATCACACGCTATACATTGTTTGGAACCAACTAAAAGTTTACAAGATTGCATTTTTATAGCTAAAGAATCTTTAGCATCAGGAAAAGCATTGGCTAGTTTAACTCAAGTTATACGATAATCATGAATATATTAGATAAAATCATCACACATAAAAAAACTGAAGTTGCTGCAGCTAAAGAAATTCAATCAATACAATCATTGGAAAAAAGTAGTTATTTTTCAGCTCCAAAAATTTCTTTAAAAGAATATATTCTACGAGATGACAAATCAGGAATAATAGCTGAATTCAAACGAAAATCTCCTTCAAAAGGGATTATAAATGAAACTGCATTGGTTCCAAACGTTACTGCCGGATACAGTAATGCTGGAGCTTCTGCCCTATCTGTATTAACAGATGCAAAATTTTTTGGAGGAACTAATGATGATGTACTTGCCGCTCGAAAAGTAAACGACATTCCTATATTACGAAAAGATTTTACCATAGATGAGTATCAAATCATTGAAGCAAAGTCTATTGGTGCAAATGCAATTTTATTAATTGCTGCTGTATTGACAAAAGCTGAGATTAAACAATTCACCACTTTAGCGCATAATTTAGGATTAGAAGTATTGCTAGAAATTCACACCAATGAAGAGCTAGATAAATACATTCCTGAAATAAGTGTTGTAGGAATCAATAACAGAAATTTAAAAACATTTGAAGTTGATTTTGATAATGCCATACGTTTAGCGAAATCATTACCATCAGATACTATAAAAATTGCAGAAAGTGGTATTAGCGATTATAAAGACATTGGTTATTTAAGAGCACAAGGTTTTGATGGTTTTTTAATTGGTGAAAATTTTATGAAGACTGAGAATCCTGGACAAGCGTGTTCCGAATTTATTGAAAAAATAAATAAGAACAGTCATGCCTAATTTTTTCGGAAAATAATTATGTATATCTGAAAACTCTAATTAACGTTTGTCAAACTGAGCTTGTCGAAGTTTTATTGAAAATTGATGTCTTAAAATATTTCGACAGGCTCAATATGACAATTAAATTTACTTTTCAGACAACTTATTAAGTTGAGTTATATAAAATAAAAAAAATGAAACTAAAAGTTTGCGGCATGCGAAATAGTGCTAATATTAAAGAGCTCTCGGAAATACAACCTGATTTTATTGGATTTATATTTCATGAGAAATCCTCAAGAAATGTTTCCGAAACTGTTCTGATGGATACTCCAAAAAACATTAATCGAGTTGGTGTATTCGTAAATGAATCCAAAGAATTTATCATTAACAAGATAAAACAATACCATCTTGATTATATTCAATTACACGGAACAGAATCTCCTGAGTTTTGTAACGAAATAAAGAAACTTGAAGTGGGAGTGATTAAAGCTTTTAATATTTCAGAGGAATTTAATTTTTCAAGTTTAAATCCTTATGAATCAGCATGCGACTATCTTTTATTTGATGCTTTCGGAAAACAAGCTGGAGGAAACGGAATTACATTTAATTGGAAACTACTTAATAAATACAAAGGAGAAACACCTTTTTTATTAAGCGGAGGGATTGATGAGACTATGGGTGATGAACTTAAAAAAATAACACATCCACAATTTGTAGGGATCGATATTAATAGTGGTTTTGAACTAGCTCCTGCATTAAAAAATATTGATAAAATTAAATGCTTTAGTAAAAGTATAAGAAGCGGATACTAACAGCAATATCTTTTATCAAAAAAAATAACCTCATAGAGAATACAAAAATATTAATAATGAATTACACAGTTAACGAAAAAGGATTTTACGGTGATTTTGGCGGTGCTTACATCCCTGAAATGTTACATCATAATGTAAATGAATTAAAGGAACAATACCTGAAAATAATAGAGTCCGAAGAATTTCAAAAAGAATATAAGTACTTATTAAAGGATTATGTAGGCAGACCTACCCCTTTATATTTGGCTAAAAATTTATCAAAAAAATACAATAGCACCATCTATTTAAAACGAGAAGATTTAAATCATACAGGGGCACACAAAATAAATAATACCGTTGGACAAATTTTGTTAGCGCAGAAAATGGGTAAAAAC
>JABSPO010000050.1 GCA_013214625.1 Flavobacteriaceae bacterium | reverse complement strand
CCGGGAAATCGACCAAACTTTTTTTATTTATTTTGTTACGCGATTTTGGTGATTTTTTCAGATTTTTTTTGTTACTGGTAACAAAAGTGGACCTCTCCTCTTAATGTTTTTCTCATTGTTGATCTATCGAAGCAAAAAAGTTTAGAACTAAAAATTTAAAATTTAAAAGCTCGTCTGAACTGTAATATTCAATCCTCACAACGTCCGACACGGCCTGATTTGTAGGTTATTTTAATGCGATTGTTTTAATATTTTTTCCATCTTAATTCAAATGCGATCGATTTTTTAAACAAATAAATTTTTTATTATAAAAGGTAGCTTTGTCACTATTCACTTTTTCATATGTTTTTGCAAGTGCTTTATACACCCTCTTTTTTAAATCAATAGTTTCAGATTTTTCGATATATAGTAAGGACTCATTTAAATATACAATAGCTTGAGTTGTGTTATTATATTTGTTAGCGACTTCTGCTTTTACCAATAAGTTATCAATAATAAGCGAAGGGGAGTTTACTTCTAAAGCAAGTTGTAGTGATTTTGAAATATTTTGTAAACCAAGGTCAATATTATTTTTGGCGATATTACACTTACCCAGATAAAGATAGCTGTCAGATTGCAGGCCTTTATTTTTTAATTTTTTCGAAATTTCTATGGATTTTAATAATAGGTCTTCAGCTTTTGTGTAATTCTTTAATTCATAGTATGATATTCCTATATTGTTGTACGACATGCCTTTAAGGCTTTCGTTTCCAAGTTTTTTAAATATGTCTAAGGCTAATTGGTAGTAGATTAGAGCTTTTGTTTCATTTTTTTGTTTACTATGTATAATAGCAATTGCATTATATGTATTGGCTTTACCGTAATCATCATTTATTTCGGTTTCTAAAACTAAAGCTTCTTTTAAATTTATTAAAGCTTCGGAGTTATTTTCGATTTCACTATTAATGTACCCCTGGAGGTTAAGTAAGTCAATTTTGAGGTATTTGGAATTGCCTTCATTATCTTTAAGGATATAGTCATAGGCATTCAAAATGGCTTTGTTTGCTTCACCATAATTGTTATTTATAACATATGTATTTGCTATATGATAATAGGAAGCGTACAAATATTCATTTTTTTTTGTATGATTTTTTAGTGATTTGAAAAGCATAATTGCTTTTTTAAGGTCTTTAATTTCTTTTTTTGAATTTGCATTGATGCTTGAAATAATGGCAAATCCTTTATATGCTCTAGCTAAGGAAAAAGTGTCTTTGATTTCAATAGCAAGCTTTTTGATATTTAAAATTGTTTTTAAAGAATTGTCAAGATCATTTTTCTTAATATAGGCATCTACTAAAACCTCCAAGTTATCTATTCGTTCTTCAGGGGAGAGCTTTTTATCCTTTAATAAAGAGTTAATGCTGTCTACTTTTTTGTTAATTAGTTGTTCATCATAATTTTGAGCAATAATTGAATTAAGGAATAATAGGAAAAATAGATATGTGAGTAATTTGTTAAACATGGGGGTGGGGTTAGGGTATTGATTATTATTTGTTAATTAATGGTAATATTATTAGAAATTGGGTTTATTAATAATGTAATAAGTTTTGTATAAATTTTTAATATTATCATTGATCTGACTCTTTGGCCTTGCGGTTAGTAATTAAATATTTTTGATAAATTTCACTATTGAAGCACCTTTTTGAACATCCATTTTTTTTCTAAGTATTGACCTGTAATTATCAACACTTGCTGGGGTAATGTTTAGTTGTAAGGAAATTTGCTTTGAAGTATGATTTAGTCTAACAAGTGTTGCTATCCTTCTTTCTTTTTCTGTTAAATCTGGATATAAATTGGTTAGTTTATGATTAAATGAATTTGTCGTTTCATCGATTTCAGAATACAACTGTACTTTTTCTTTATTCTGACTAATATCATCATTGATAAAAATAACAACATCATGTATTTGTGAACCAATAGTTTTATTTAATACAGGTAGTTTTTTAATTTTCTGTTTGATATGTTCAAGAAGATCATTTTTTTCCGAAATATGAATGGCAAAGTCAGTTATTTGTTGATTTTTGTATTCAATTTCTTTATCCATATTTTCTTGTTTTGCAGCCATTAAATCTTTTTTAGCAGCCCACATTTTCTTTCTAGTATTGCTCAATTTATTTTGTCTAAGGATAGTTATCCCTAGAAATAATATTAATAATAAGGCTAATGTGAATATAAAAGTGTTTTTGTTTTTTGTAGTTTTTTCTTTTTCTAGAGCAAGTAGTAAATCAGCTTTTTTACTTTTTAAATCAGCTTGAATTTTTATATAATCAAATTCGGCTTTTAATACTTCAGTTCTGTTAAACTGTTGTTTTTTTATAATACTATCTTTTATTTTTTGATGTATATTAGAATAGAATTCAGCTTTTTTAGTGTCAATAGAGGTATAAATATTGGATAAACTTTTATATACTCGTTTTTTAATTTCGATAGTCTCCGTTTTATCTAGTAAGAGCAATGCTTGGTTTAAATACGATAAAGCTTTAGAAGTGTTATTGTGTTTTTTAGCAACTTCTGATTTTACTAAAAGGTTATCTATCATGATAGATTGAGAATTATTTTTTGCATAACTCATTGATTTTTCAATATTTGTCAATCCAAGATCAATTTTATTTTCAGCAATAAAACATTTGCCTAAATATAAGTGACTGTCTGCAAGTATTGCATCACTATGTGTTTTTTTTGCTACTTGAATAGACTTTAGTAGCATCTCTTTAGCTTTAATGTAATTTTTCAACTCGTAATAAGAAATACCAATATTATTGTAAAGGGTGGCATTATTGGCTATATCACCTAATTCTTCACTAATGCTTAATGCGAGTCCATAATATTCTAATGCCTTAACTTCGTTTTTTTGTTTACTATGTATTATTCCTATTAAGTTGTAAGTATTACACTTTCCGTACTCATCATTCATTTTATTTTCTAGAACTAGTGCTTTTTTTAGATTTTCAAGAGCAATTGAGTTGTTTTCAATTTCAGAATTGATAAACCCTAATAAATTATAGGCATCAATTTTATTGTAATTGGCTATACTATCATTGTTCTTTGGTAGATAGTTTAAGCTTTTTAAAATATAGTTACTGGCTTCACCATAATTATTAACTTCAGCTAAGTTTTGTGCTAATAAAAAACAAGTATTTTGAAGTTGAAGTCTTTTGTCAGGATGATAATTAAGGCTCTTTAGTGTAGTTATTGTTTTTTTTAGGTTTATGTTTCCTTCATGTAAATTTCCTTCAAGGATATTAATAACTGCATCAATTTTACGCGAAATAGCTAAGTGAAACGTATCTTTTTCTTTGATGGTTAATGATTTTATCTCATTATTTATGTTAGTAAGTTTTTCTATGTCATTATTATAAAGATGTAGTCTTATTAAACCTCTTAAGTTTTTTAGCTTGCCTGAAGAAGTTAACGTTTGATTTTTAAGGATGTAATTAATACTATCAATAGCCTTTGTAGTTCTATGATTTTTTGTTTGTGCGTTGGTAAAAAGGAATAATACTAATAGTAGGTAGGTTAAGGTTGTTTTCATTGTGGGGGGGTGTTGTGTTAGGTGTAAGTGCTTGAAATACAGATGTAATATTAGAAATAAATGAGTTGTTTTCAAAATAAAATGAGATTTACATGAGTTTTTTTTAAGGAAACTAATGTCAAACAGAGGTAAGTTTGTGTCATACTAATTCAGCATAATGCTGAAACCTTTAAAATAAACTTATTAATTATGAAGACAAATACTATTGGGGTGGTTGTGTTTTTAGTTGTATTGCTTTTTAGTGCAATATCCTATTCTCAAATTACAGTAAATAATGCAAATGCAAATGCAAACGCATTAAAAACGAAACTTTCTGCAAATGGTGGTTTTACAATCACCAATCAAATCATTACAAAAGGAAATAACAAAAACCAATCGGGAGTTTTCTCTAACGGGTCTGGTGGAGGACTTTCTTTAAACTCTGGAATTATCTTAACAACAGGTAAGGTTTCTAAAACAACACAAGTAAGTAAAACGCAAAGTGACGTTTCTGCTCAAGGAGCAACTACCTACAGTGATGCAGATTTAATAGCTTTGGATATACAAGCAATTAATGATGTGGTTGTATATGAGTATGACTTTATAATTAATGGAACTGAACCTAAAATATTTGGTTTAGATTATCAATTTGCATCTGAGGAATATCCAGATTATGTTTGTTCAGATAAAAATGATGTGTTTGGGTTCTTTATTTCTGGAGGAGATTTACCAGGGACAGCTAATTTAGCATCCGTAGGAGGGGAGAATTCAGCAGTTAATTATGTAAATTCAGGTGTTGCAGGTTTTGCTGCTGTGACGGGAATACCTTGTGATTTAACGCAATCGGCGTCTTTTGTTCAGAATTATGTTTTAGATGGTTCAGGAGCATTAAATACTACAGTTAATGGACCTCATACTAATATTTACAATGGTTTTACAACAACACTCAGGGCATATACAATATTAAGACCTGGAATAACGTATCACATGAAAATGGCAATTGCAGACGTAGGTGATGATATATATGATTCAGCAGTATTTGTAGCTCCTATTCGCATAGAGCCAATCCCTCCTAAATCTGATATTGATTTTGACGGAGTAGACGATTATGTAAATACAAAGCCATTTATGGGTGATTTTCAAGGAGCGACCATGATGTCGTGGTTAAAGCTTGATTCAGGGTATAGTAGTAGAGGAGAAGTGTGTGGGCAAGATAATTTTAAAATATTTGTTGGTGGAGACAGAAAAGTGAGGGCTTATGTTAAAACTGGTTCTTCAACTATTTCTCATACATTACGATTAGAAGACAGTACTCCTGCTGATGGATGGTATGGTTATGTTCAAGCTAGAATTAATGGAGGAGCTTGGATGAATTTTATGATTGATGGGTTTATGACAGATTGGTTAACTCCAGCTTATGGCGCTGCTTCTATAGATTTATCAATTGAAGCGGCTATTGGGGATACAATTGATATTAAGTATATTAGAAATGGGTCAACGGCAGCTAATAGGAATAAAGAAAAATTCTCTTTAACTAGAGAAGATGGAACTGTTTTATTGACTAAAGGGTTTAATGTAAATCACACTAACTCAACTTACTCATTTACAGTAGCTTGCCCGTCATGTGCGCCAATTGTTACTAAAACTGTAGTGGGACCTGTTTTACAAAAAGACTTGTGGTATAATGCTACAGCGAAGTTTGATGGAGCAACAGGTTATATGTATTTGTATGTAAATGGGGTAGAAGTAGGGACTACAGCTACAGGTTTGGGAAGTAAGCTAAATGTAAAAGATGATATAAATGATTTTGCGATAGGAAGAGATGAAAAATATACAAACAGATATTTTAAAGGAGCGATTGATGATGTAAGGGTATATGATAAAGCGCTTAATTTAACTCAAATTCGTGAACAAATTTATCAGGAAGTTGAAAATGTAGGTGGGCTAGTATATGGATCTACCATTCCTAAAGCTATTGATAACGGAAGTTTAAATTGGTCTGATTTAAAATTGTATTTTAATTTAGATTTAATTTTTGACGTAACTGTAATTGATAATTCAGCTTATCTAAAGAATGGTTTCTTAAATAATATTTTTTCTGTTCAAGTGCAATCAGCACCATTACCTTATGTTGCTAACGCATCTGGAACATGGACAACAGAAGGAACATGGGCATATGGTAATGTTTGGGATATAGAAAATTTACCAAACAAAGATTGGGCAATAGTTCAAATAACTAACAATTCAAAAGTAACTACAACCGCTAGTCATAAACATTTAGGTTTATTGGTAGATTCAGGATCTGAACTAGAAATTCAAAACGATCAGTTATTACAAAATACAAGTTATTTAAAATTAGATGGTCAGATTGATTTAGTAGGGGAGTCTCAATTAATTCAAACTGAAAACTCAGATTTAGATGTAACAAGTGCTGGGTATTTGGAAAGAGATCAACAAGGAAAAGGATCTATATTTGATTATAATTACTGGTCCTCACCAGTAAGCCCTATAAATACAACTGCAAATAACACCGATTATTCGGTTTCAGATGTATTGTATGATGGAACCGACCCTAATAATCCAATACCAATGAACTTTGTTTCGGGTAATAATTACAATGGTTCNCCAGNNTCNGGAGGAACNGCNGCNACNTTAGCTGATTATTGGATTTTCAAGTTTGTNAATCAAGATTATTTATATGGTAACTGGTATTTAGGTTGGGTTCGTTCAACTGGAACNCTGAAAGTAGGAGAAGGATACACNCAAAAAGGAACAGGAGCTGGAGNATCACAAAANTANGTNTTTGTNGGTAAGCCNAACAACGGNGTTATTCAGCANACAATAAGTGCTGGNAAAACATCTGTATTAGGAAATCCATANCCAAGTGCCTTNGATGCTGATGCGTTTATNACACAGAATACTCCAATATTACAAGGAGGCGATTTAAATGGTTCTGCAATAACCGGGACATTATATTTCTGGGAACATTGGGGAGGTGGAACACATATATATGCTAATTATCAAGGAGGATATGCAACATATAATTTATTGGGAGGGACATTAGCAATCTCTGATCCAGAAGTATCATCAACAGGAAGCGGATCGGTAGTGCCAAAACGTTACATTCCAGTGGGACAAGGTTTTTATGTACAAGGAGCCTCAAACGGAACTATCGAGTTTAATAATACGCAACGAGTGTTTAAAAAAGAAGGTAGTGAATCTGTATTTGTACGTTTAAGCTCAGATGAAACAGTATCAGAAGAGGAGTCAACTGATATTTCAAGAATTTATTTCCTATTCACAACTCCAGAAGGACCACAACGTCAGTTGTTATTAGGGACAAATCCTGATTTAGCATTAGGGTTTAACTACGGGTATGATGGTAGAACATTAGATCAGCAACCAACAGAATGTTCATTTAAAGAAGGAGAAGAGTCTTTGGTTATTCAAGGAATTCCATCAATCTATGATGGTTTAGAATTGCCCTTAGAAATAAAAATAGGAACATCAGGAGTTTGTAAATTCAAAACAGAAAGTTTATCGGAATTACCAGCAGGACTAGAAGTATTTTTGTTAGATAAAGAATTGAATATTACCACAGAAATCAGTGAGGAATTAGTTGCAGAGTTTGAGCTAGAAACAGGAGTGTATACTGATCGTTTTTACGTAGTATTTAAACAAGCTGAAATATTAACAGTTGAAGGTAATATAGAAGTTACAGATGATTTAGTGGTGTTTTATAATTCAACTACACAAAGTATCGCTATTAATAATCCATCAAAATTTTCAGCTAAAAACATTAGTTTGTATAATATATTAGGGCAACAAGTCGTAAAAGTGGCTACTGAATTTAATCATATTAAAGCTATTAGTATTCCAGTATCTGTAGCTACAGGAGCATACTTGGTAAGGTTTGATTATAATAATGGCACACAAATGACAAAGAAATTAATAATTAAATAAGTATTCTATGTTAACTATGAGTTATATCTGCATTAGTTTAAGTGTGCTTTCATTGTTTTTAGTAATTAGAATAGCACGAAAAAAGGAAAAGAGAAGAGTTCTTCGTTATTACGGAATAACAGATAAACGTAAGAAAATGATATTTAAAATTTAATATGTAATTCGGATGAAAATTCATATTAATTTGAGTGAAAAGACCAGCTGGGGAGCTGGTCTTTTGTTTGTTAAAAACTATAATAGACAATCAATTATCCAATGGTGATGCTAAACTACCTCACATATTATGGTTCTGATTATTAATCACTTATTTAGTCGAAATGTAATTCTTAATTAATTTTTATCAACCCTAAATTTACTTGTTATGAAATTAAAACCATACTATTTTGTTGCTTTTATATTGCTTAGTTGCTTCGTAAATGCACAAGAAAATAAAGAGCCACATGTGTGTTACCCTCCAACTATTGATCGTTCAATGAGAAAAGATGTTGGAGAAAGTGAAAATTTCACTCAACTGATTATGGCTACAGGAACTGAAGCTTACACTCAAAGTATACATAATGTTATTGCTAAATGGCAAACGGGGAGTTATAGTAATTATAGAATTGGAACTGCACCAGGGTTACAAGATATTCGTGGGGGGCAAGGACTTAATTCATCTGCTAAATATACAGGAGGTCATAGTTATGAAGAGCTAAGAATAAGTTCTCTTGCTCTAGGAACAACATTCAATATAGGGGATACCTTTTATATTACTATGGATAATGGTTTAGCTACAGAGTGGACTTCTCCTTCATTACAGTTTCAATGGGAGGATTTAGGTATTTCAAGTAATGATATAAATATAATTGTTGAAACAAATTATGGAATGGGAGGTTTTGGACCATATACTTCTGTTGAGGAGACAAAAATGATGGCGTTTTATGATTTAGTAAACCCAATTGTAAAAGATGTTTTTGGACCACCATCTAGAAATCATGATATAAATATTGTTAATGATTCCTTTGCGTCAGGGGTTAACATATATTATAATGGACCAAATCAAATAAGCTCAACGTTTGATTTAAATGCTGATGGAGATTTAGATCAACCTCGTTTAATGATTCATGAATTAATCCATGCATATCGAGATAATGTTGGGGTTTCAAGTAATTCAGAATGGCATTATGAACCTGTGTTAAACGGTTTTGAAGAAGGAATGTCGGAAGCAATTGCAATAATTGTAATGGATAATTTTATAGAATTGTACCCAAGTTTTTTCAGTGGAGATGAATTTAAAATTCATTGGAATCATTCTAGAGGTATGCCATTTTCTTGGGATTATGATTTTCAGAATAATGAACAAATTCGGAGCAAAGATTATTTTAGTAGTGATATAGCCACTGGAAGTCATTGGTTACGTTATGGTACAGGAGCAACAGCCTTTAGAAAAATGTATATTGAAGATCCAGAAATCTTTAAAAAATTTAATACAGAGTATTATAACAGATTAAACGCAGACCACACGTTAACACCTAATAGAGATTTAGTAGTAGATATTTTTGAAACAATAACAACAGAAGTAGAAAGAACACCTGTTGGAGATTGGATTAATGCTCAAAAAATATTAGACTGTGAAACGGATATTGAGAAGAAAGTTTTTATGTTAACTTTCACTAACCTTGGTTGGGACTCATTTACTCAAGATAACAGAATGTTTTTCTTGGAAACACACCAAAATGGTTTAGAATGGAAGTGGACATCATCAGATCAGAATGGTATCACAGAGATAGATGATTCTGCTACCAGTACTGAAAAATGGGGGTGGACTCATCAATTAAATAATACATCAGGACAATTCACGACAATACAAGATTGGGATAACGTCCAATATGGAGCTAGTAAGTCAATAGTTAACGATTATCATGGGTTATATGATGGAATCAATCTTTCAGGGCCTTATCAAGGAGCAAACCCGTATTATTCATTGGATGGTTTAACTTATGACTCTTCAGGTCCGTTTACACGTGATTTAATGCAAAATCAAACATATTCAGTAGGCTCAGAAATGGGGAAAAGAGCATTGGCTATGGGTAGTCAACAAATGTATACTTCAACTGCAAATGATGCTAATTTTTGGCCACCAGGAATTATACCAGATAGAAAAATTACCGATTTAAACCAATCAGGACTATACCGATGGGAATTAGATTTCTTTGATACTGCTGGTGCAGGTGTTCAAAGTTCATATTTCAGACTTTTAGGGGATGATTTTATAGCTATTCAAGGTGTTTTTGGAGGGATTTATAGTGACACAAAAGATTTAATAGAAGGGAAGTTAATTATTGAGCATGAAAGCCACAGTGAAGAGGCAGATGTAATGATCAATAATAATTCATTTAAAACATTACGTACTTGGGCGTCTATTCCGGAAATAGATGTAAACAGGCAAGGTGGAAGAACAGACAGACAATATTCAGAGCCAGGAAAAACACATGCTATATATATCAGCGATGATTGTACGGAGCATAAAATAGATTTTAGAACTATTGGTTATGGAGATGGTTTAGATGGCGTACAAATGTTATTGTATAAAGTAGATGATTTTGACGATATAATATTTACAGAAACTGCAAACTTGTCTTTATGTCCAGATGAAGAAGCTAACTTTTCAGTATCTAATAATTTCCCAGATATATTAAATGATGATTCACGTATTACATATGAATGGTTAGATCCATCAGGAAATGTAGTTTCTTCAGATAAAAGCTTTGAGATTTTATCAATTTTAAATTCAGATGCAGGAACATATACTCTAGAAATAGATTTCTTTGGTTGTCAAATTAGTAAGACGGTTGTGTTAAATATCGAGAACTGTTCTTCTGATTCTGAACCTGATTCTGAACCTGATTTAGATAATATTGGAGATGTACTTCCTGCGGATACATTAACTCCTAATGGAGATAATGAAAATGATCTTTGGAATATTGAAAATTTGGAATACCAATCTGGTAATACAATAAAAGTTTTTAACCGTTGGGGAGTTAAAGTTTTTGATGTAACAAATTACGAAAGCGGAACATGGAACGGGGAGTCTACTGAAGGAGGTAGTGGTTTATTACCTGCAGGTTCTTATTACTATGCAATTGAATATGTAACTCAAGGTGGTATTGTAAAAACCATTACGGGTTGGATGTATATTAACTATTAATCATTTAGATAGAGAGAAAACTTACTAAGAAGCGTTATTTCTTAGTAAGTTTTAATAAAATAAAAAAAAATTACATGATATATATATATAAATTAATAGGTGTTTTTGCATTACTATTTTCGGTAACATCAGTAGCACAACAAACTCCAGAATTTACATTTTGGAGACAAAATATTGGGCTAATTAACCCAGCATATGCTGGAAGTACGGAGAAAACTGAAATAAATGTAATTAGCTATAAAGATCAGTTTAATGGTATTCAAGGAGGTCCACAAACGCAGGCAATATCAGCTCAAGGAAGGTATAATGATAAAGTGGGTATTGGATTAGAGATTGTTGGAGATAGAGTTTTTATTCAAAAAGAAACAAATGTTTTCGTTAACTTTTCGTATAAATTAAGTCTTGGAGAAAAGAAGGATTTATTCTTAGGGTTAAAAGCTGGGGGAAGTTTCTTTAACGTAGACTTTACAAAATTAAAAACTGCAGATACGTATAATCAAAATCAAGGAAATGTTGATAAATTCAATCCAAATTTTGGTATTGGAGCATATTATAAAGCAGATAAGTATTTTGTGAGTTTATCAGCACCAAGAATATTAAATGCAGAACGTTATGAAGAGGTTTCAGGAGGATTTGCACAAGAAGCATCCGATGCAACTTTGATTATGTTTGGTGGAGGATATTTTTATGACTTAAATGAAACTATTCAATTAATTCCAGCAGTAATGACTAGGTATGTTGATGGAGCACCATTTAGTTTGGATATTTCAGCATCAGCTCGTTTTTACAAAAAGTTTGAGTTAGGAGCTAATTACAGATTAAATGACTCTGTTTCCGTTTTAGCTTCATTTGAAATTGCTGAAATGATAGATTTAGGCTTTGCATATGATTTTACAACTTCTGACATAAACGACTATACTAAGGGAGGTCCGGAGTTTTTATTAAAAGTTAAATTATAGATTTACTTACATAATATAAAATCGAGTAAAAAGACCAGCTAGGGAGCTGGTCTTTTTTTGTGCTAATATATTAAATCTATTAAACTGTGAATTCCTCGATGGCTCTGCCTCGGGGTAGTTCATTAGAGTGGTATAAAAACTGATGAGTTTGTATGGTCTTGCAATAAAAAAAGGAGCAAATAAGTTAAGCGAGAATTTCTAAGCTAAAACAGAATACATTTTAGCCTTTTCAGCGATTATATTGTTATTAATAAAATTCCACATAAGTATATCGAAAATCTATAGAGTCGTTGGTAATTAAAAATTAATGATTCTTTATAATTGTTTAAGAAAATCACCAAGGTCAGTTTCTTTAGGCAATTGCAATTTTTGTTTTAACCTGTATTTACTCATCCTAATAGCTTTTTCTGTTACATTTCTTAGTATGGCAATGTCTTTATTAGAAAGTTCTAAACGTATCAAACTGCATAAATAGAAGTCATTTTTTGTTAGTTTACTATTCACATTAATTAATTTTTCATTGAAATTTTCATGAAGTATACTGGCTTTTCGTTGAAACTCTTTTAATTGATTTTCAATTCCCAATTGAGAGTTTACTTGTTGTAGTAATTTTATATATTCTCGAGTATCTCCTTTCCCATCTTTTTTAAGCTCTTTTAATTCATCTCTTAGCTTTTCTGTAAATTTATAACTTTCAGTTATTTCAATAGCGTAATTAACAAGCTCTATATTTTTTGTTTCTAAATTTCCCTTAAGCTGTATATTTTCATTTTTTTTATTTTTCAACTCTGCCTTAATGAGTTGATTCTTAATTTTCTGTATTTCTGCCTTTTTTGCTTGATCACTTTTTAGTTTTAGATATCCAAAAAAGCCCAAAGAAAGAAACATTAGAGAAGCACCAATAGCTATGTAAATTTTTAATCGCAATATTTTTTCTCCTTGTTTTAGTTGATTTATTTCTTCTTTCTTTTTATCTAAAAGAGCTTGATTTAATAAAAGTTCATAGTTAATCTTATCCAATTGAAATACCGATTTAGTTTCGGTGATTTGTTGGATGGTTTTAGGACCATAAAGAGAATTGTTTAGTTGAATATATTTTTTAATAAAGTCATCTGCTTTTTCAATTTCTTCAGATTTCATATAAATACTTATAAAATTTTTATATGTCGTTAATTGAAGAAGAGTATTAGGGGAACTATTTAAAACAGTTTGCGAAAGGATATTGTTGTATTTGGCTTTATTAAAGCTACCAAACATCATATGTAAACGAACGAGTTTTAAATAAGCACTCGCCAAATTGTTATATGATTTGTACTTTTTACAAAACGCTATATCCGTATTTAATAATCGAATGGCTGTATTCTTATCTTTTTTATTAAAAAAGCATTCTGCTAAATTGCCACTTACTATTCCAATCATTAGGCTGTCTAGCACAGATGAATTAGGATTATTTTCAAAAAGCGTTAATGCTCGCTTAAAATGTATTTTAGCTGTATCAAAACTTTGAACTTTTAGGTAAGTTAAACCAATATTATTACTTGAATGAGCTTGATAATGTTGATTAGCCATTTTATCAGCTATAAGCAAAGCTTTTTGGAAGTATTCTCTGGATTTATTTTTGTTATTTATTTTATAATAGAGTAGCCCTATACTAGTAATTGAATTATATTCATCCCTGCTATTGTTATTTATTTTATTCCATTTAGCTTGTTTTATAAGGTATTCAATAGCTTCTTTGTAAGCTTCAATTTTTTGCAAATACTCACTTGCTCTATGATAAAGACCAGCTTTAGTGTTGTTAATTTCATTATTTCCCGCAATTTGGATGGCTTCTAAAATAAATTTTAATGCTTCTGGTATATCATCATTAAGCGAATAAATCTTAGAAATATCTTTTAAATATTTGATCTGATTGTTCCAACTATCCTTTCTTTTAGCAATAGCTAATTTTTTTTGTAGTGTATTTAGCTTTATTGCAATAGAATCTGTTTCTGTAGTACTGTTGTTTTGCACATCTATATTTTGACTTTTTGTCAAAGCACTAGTAGGTATCATTATTAAGGAAGCAAAAAGTATAAGTTGTATAATTTTCTTCATATAAGCAATATAGTATTTTTTAACTATATGTTATAAATCTGTAAAATTATATTTCATATTAAGTTCATAAATACTGTTAGGGTTACTTACACATTAATAAAAACGGATAATTATAGCTAAAAAATTAAGCTTTCACATCCTAAACCCCTTGTTACACAACATATTTCAGCACTGTAGACATGATGTAGACATTAAAATAGAAGCTTGAGATTAAACAATTCTTAATATTGCTGAAACATTAACTCCTTAACAAATTGTTATGAAAATATTATTACCCCTTTTATTTATTTCAATATTTATATCTGCATCGGCGCAAGTAGGTATTGGTACTACATCACCGCAATCTAGTTTAGATATTGTAAGTTCAGATTCAGGAATTTTAATACCAAGAGTAAGTTTGAGTATGACAACAGTTATGGCACCAGTTGTCTCTGCAACAGAATCAGAATTGGTGTACAATACTGCTACTACTGGTGATGTAGTTCCTGGATTTTATTATTGGGACAGTGTAAAATGGGTAAGCATAGTTGGACCAAGTAAAAGTAATGAAGTTTTTTGGAAAAAGGAGGCTAACTATAGATCTGTGACATTGCCAGCTGCAGGAATATGGCCTGGTAGTGATAATACAAACATAAACCTATCTTTAACTGTTAACCCTGGAGATAAATTTGTATTCGGAGGTACTATGACCATTACCCAAGAAACTGGCGGGCCAGACAGTAATGGAATGTTAGATTTTAAGATGAAACTAATGACTGGAGGGAGTGGAGCTGCTGGAATACCAGGTAAAAGTGTTTGGGGACCTGGAGGAGGATCAAATCCAATTAGGATGATAAAAAACATTGCTACTAATGGAATTCTATCAACAGAAATTATAACTATTTCAGGTTTTTATGAGGTACCAATGACGGCTACTCCTGGAACTACGATAGATTTTAGGGTAGAGTTTGGTTCAAGTGGTGCTTGGGAGTATGAACCAGCAGTTATGAATAGCTATATATGGGCAATGAAAATGTAAGAAAATATGTTATTAAGTATAAGTTATATTGTGATCCCTTTTATAGTATTGTTATTACTCATAAGAACTATAAAACTGAAACGTAAGAAACGAATACTTCGTTATTATGGCATAAAAAAATAAGTAACCCCCTAATTATTTTAAAGTATTTTATGTTTAATCGGGTAAAATTAACATAAAATTTCGGGTAGAAAGGCCAGTCACATTGGCTGGCCTTTCTTTTTTCTAAAAAAGAATCAATCAATTTACTTCAATAAAAAAATAAATTAGAAGGACTATACTAAGGTGACAGTAGCAATAGGAACTTACCTGATAACTTCCAATTATACTACCAAAGTAACCAAGAAGTTACTAATCAGATAAATATAATGTATTGATAGTACACTTATGTTATTAGTTGTTGTTTAAGTTATATAGATTAAAGAAAAATAAGAGAGTCCCTTTTCGTCATTCAATAACAGAGAAACGAAGAAAAATAGTATTCAAGGATTAATATGTAATATAGAGTAAATCTCTTATTAATTCGAAAGAAAAGATCAGCTGAAAATTTGAAAATTTTTTGTTTTAATCTGCTTTAAAACTTAAAAGTACAAACGGAATAGTATAAAATTAATAAGGTCACGTACTATACTACCATAGAGTATTAGTAGCTTAATAATTTATTGTTATTTGTTAACTATAAATTAACATATAATGTGTTAGTAATTAATCTTTTAAAATAATATAATCAAAATGGGACAAAAATATTTTAGTATTTTTATTTGGTTATTGCTTAGTTTTTACTCTAATGTAGTATTCTCACAAGCAACGTATGTAGAAAGCGTCACTGCTACGCAATTAGCAACTCAACTGGCATCAAATGGTGGATTTACAATAACAAATCCAACAATAACAAACCCTTCAACTGATCCAAAACAATTAGGTACTTTTTCTAATGGAACAAGTGTAGGTTTAACTGTTGATGAAGGGATATTATTAACAACAGGATCAGTAAGTCATTCGTTAGATAATTATGCAAGTATCGCAAGTGATTTAAAAATGCAAGGAACCCCTGGTACGGCAATTATATATGCTGATCCAGATCTTGTTTCTATTGAATCAAAAGCAACTAGAGATGTTGCTATTTTTGAATTTGATTTTACAATAGCAGGAACTGAACCAAAAGTTTTCGCTTTGGATTATCAGTTTGCTTCAAAAGAATATGATTATTGGGTATGCTCCCAGTATAATGACATTTTCGGTTTTTTTATCTCTGGAGGGGATTTAACAGGAACTTCTAATTTAGCGACGGTTGGTGGAACCAATGTTGCTGTAAATTATATTAATTCTGGTTCGGTCGGAGGAGCAGGAAGTGCTTTGTTAAACCCTTGTGAATTAGGTAATTCAGATTTATATGTTTCTAATGCAGTTTTTTGGAATGCTGTCCCAACGTTAGTATCCACTCATCAAATGGTGTATAATGGATTTACGGAAGAGTTGCGTGCGTATACAATTTTAAGACCTGGAATTACATATCATATGAAATTAGCAATTGCTGATGTGGTTGATAGAAGTTATGATTCTGCAGTTTATATTAAACCAATACAAATTTTTGATTTACCCCCAACATCCGATATTGATTTTGATGGTGCTAATGATTATATTGATACAAAAGGTTTTTTAGCTGATAAAACGGAGAGTACAATGATGGCTTGGTTAAAAACTGATGGAAGTTTTACTAATGAAGGAGTAGTATGTGGTCAATCAAATTTTAAATTATTTGTAGATGGGAATAATCGACTTAAAGTATATGCCAAAACTGGACAATTGACTACATCTTATGTTATTTCTGTTAATGATTACACCTATGCTGGATTAACAGGGTATGTACAAATTACTCTTGACGGAACTGTGCTTCAGTTTGATGTTGGAGGATCAATGACCAACGAAATAAGGCCAATTGGTCCTAGTTGGTCAGCAACTTATTCTTTTGAAGTAGCACCAGGTGACCCAATTTTAATTGAGTATTTCCAAAATGGAGCTTTACTACCTGAAATGGATAGTACACTATTTCAATTATTTGGAGAGAACGGTGCAGTAATTCATCAAACATGGACTAACACACTAACTGGTGATACAAGTGATGCTTACACAGGAATTTGTACTGAATGCGCTCCTGTAGTAGAATTAGAAACACCAAATGCTGATGCACCAGTGCTATTGAATGACCAATGGTACCATGCAGCCACAAGATATGAAGGTAGTACAGGAACTTTAGCACTTTACTTAAATGGCGATAAAGTTTGGCAAGATTCAGGCTTGGGTTTAAATTTCGGGAAACGAGATGATGTAATCGACTTTGCTATTGGAAGAAATTCTGAAGATGAAGACAAGTATTTTCATGGCGCAATTGATGAAGTTAAGGTTTATAATAAAAAACTTACAAATACTCAAATTAGAGAACAAATATACCAAGAAATAGAAAACGTTGGCGGTAAAGTATCTGGATCAACAATTCCAAAACCAATTGATGGAGGATCATTATCATGGAATGATTTAATATTATATTATAACATGAATTCCGTGTTTGATGTTACCTTATTAGATGGCTCACCGAGTGTGAAAAATGGGATAATTCATAACATTACAACGGTTCAAGTGCAAACTGCTCCACTTCCATATATAGCTAATGCTACAGGAAATTGGACAACTGAAGGAACTTGGAAATATGGTAGTGTGTGGGATATAGAAAACTTGCCTAATAAAAATTGGGCAATTGTACAAGTAACAAATAATGCAAAAGTAACCACTACAGCTAGTCATACTCATTTAGGCTTGTTAGTGGATTCAGGATCGGAATTAGAAATACAAAACGATCAACTGTTAAAAAACACAAGCTATATAAAATTAGATGGTCAGATTGATTTAGTAGGGGAGTCTCAGCTAATTCAAACTAAAAATTCAGATTTGGATGTAGCAAGTGCTGGGTATTTAGAGCGTGATCAGCAAGGAAGAGGTTCTATATTTGATTATAATTACTGGTCATCACCAGTAAGTCCTATAAATACAACTGCAAATAACACCGATTATTCGGTTTCAGATGTATTGTATGATGGAACTGATCCTAATAATCCAATACCAATTAACTTTGTTTCGGGTAATAATTACAATGGTGCTCCAGCATCAGGAGGAACAGCGGCTACTTTAGCTGATTATTGGATTTTCAAGTTTGTTAATCAAGATTATTTATATGGTAACTGGTATTTAGGTTGGGTTCGTTCAACTGGAACACTGAAAGTAGGAGAAGGATACACACAAAAAGGAACAGGAGCTGGAGGATCACAAAATTATGTATTTGTAGGTAAGCCTAACAACGGAGTTATTCAGCACACAATAAGTGCTGGAAAAACATCTGTATTAGGAAATCCATACCCAAGTGCCTTGGATGCTGATGCGTTTATCACACAGAATACTCCAATATTACAAGGAGGTGATTTAAATGGTTCTGCAATAACCGGGACATTATATTTCTGGGAACATTGGGGAGGTGGAACACATATATATGCTAATTATCAAGGAGGGTATGCAACATATAATTTATTAGGTGGGACATTAGCAATCTCTGATCCAGAAGTTTCATCAACAGGTAGTGGTTCGGTAATACCAAAGCGGTACATCCCAGTAGGACAAGGTTTTTATTTGCAAGGAGCCTCAAACGGAACTATCGAGTTTAATAATACCCAACGAGTGTTTAAAAAAGAAGGTAGTGAGTCTGTATTTGTACGTTTAAGCTCAGGTGGAGCAGTATCAGAAGAGGAGTCAGCTGATAT
>JABSPO010000005.1 GCA_013214625.1 Flavobacteriaceae bacterium | reverse complement strand
TAAAAATTCACTTCCTAAATTTAGTACTAACAGAGGGTACTTATTAAAGTCTGTAGATAAAGCTGATTTTTCTTTAATTACATTAGATACCATTGAAAACACGGATGTAGAAGATGAGTACACTGTTGTATTAACGAGTAATTTTAAAGGAATGCCTGATATAATTACTCCAGCATGGGATGCACTTTCAGGTATTGGCTTGTTTTTTTACGATTATTTATTAGATAATACATATCAAGTCCCTGAGGTTGCAGGTAAAACTAACTTTATATGGGGAGAAAAAGGAATGCTAAAAACGTGTTGGCAGTTGTGGTTTCGTATGCGATTAAGAAGTAAAACATTACCCCTTAATTTAATATGTTCTGCTAAGCAAAAAAGCGATTTACAACGCGCAACAAACATATATGTATTTAACCAGGAGTTCTTGATTAAAAAACTGGAGTTTGAACAAATCTTAGAAAGTCATTATAAAATGAAATTAGAACTTATTAGTTTGAGTTATTAATTTAACAAATCGTCCATTATATCAATTTCCTCATCCATAACTGAATCTATGATATGAACATAAATCATTGTTTCTTTAATATCCGAGTGGTCCATTAATTTTTGAAGGTTTACGACGTTACCTCCTCTGATTATGTAGTTAGTTGCAAATGAGTGTCGTGCTACGTGAAATGTAACGTTTTTCTTAATGTCTAGTATGATACATATTTCTTTAAGTAGTTCGTTAATTGTTTGTGGAGTGTACTCGTCATTAAACAAATGCTTTGTTTCAGTATTTATAAATTGGAATGCTTTTTTAGGGATTTTAATTCTATTCAGTTTTTCTGTTTTAGTAGATGAATAAAACAGCGTGTTGTCCACAATATTTTCTTGAGTGATTTTCTGAATATCAGATATTCTAAGTGATGTAAAGCAACTGAATAAGAATTTTGACAACACAAGTTTGTGACTTATTTTTATGAATTTAGAATCCCAATAATCATATAATAACTGAATATCTTCTTTTAGCAAAAAAGTTCTTTTTCCCTGGTATCTAGTTACTTTAATATCATCATAAGTTAGCGGTGTTTTTATCCCTTGCTTATTCGCTAAATGCAGGTATTTTTTAATGTTTTTAATTAAAGTAGAAACGGTTGTATTTTCATTGCCTAGTTTTTTTTTGCACCATACTTCAATCTCAGGGATAAACGTATCATTGATTATTGAAAACGGAATGACTTTTTTCCATTTTTTCAACTTCCTTAATGAAGACATTTGTTGGTTGTAAGTACTGTTCTTGAGGATTTTTTTCTGCACTTCCATTTGCATTTCCCAAAATTTAATAAAATCGAATTTCGGTGTTGGATTTGTTAGTTCCTTTATAAGGGTGTCAAGATCTAAATAACTACCACTAAGCCTGTACTCTACTTCAATCTTATTTATATCTGAAAGTAATTTTTCAATTATAAGGTTAAAATCTTTAGCTGTTTGTGATTTTCCTTTTACTCTTCCTTTAGAACTATCAAAGCTTTTTAATGAAACTGAAACTCCTGTAAATAATTTCTTGCTCTTTTGGTTTACTCGAATCATTATATAAATAGATGACGTACCGTATTTATTAATACGGTCTTTTCTTATCGAAACTGTGGTGTAGATTTTCCCCCTCATTTTTATGGGGAAGTTAACGGGGAAACAAATGTTGTTCTCTACAATAGTCATATACACTAGGTTTTTTTACAAACAGCCTTAAACCAAGGCAGGACGGTCTATGCAAACTATTTGCACAAACCGTCCTACGACTGTTTTTATTACTTAGTGACCGCGAAGGGATTCGAACCCCCAACCCTCAGAGCCGAAATCTGATATTCTATCCAGTTGAACTACGCAGCCATTTAATCACACTTCGACAAGCTCAGTGTGACATATTAAAATATTACATTAAATTCTTTTTAACCAACACAGAAATAGTTTTCCCATCAGCTTGTCCAGCAACTTCTGCATTTACCGCAGCCATTACTTTACCCATATCTTTCATTCCGCTTGCTCCTAATTCCTCAATTGCTTGCAATACTATTTTTTCTACTTCTCCTTCAGTAAACTGTTCTGGTAAAAACTGCTCAATTACTGCAACTTGCTCCAATTCTGGAGTCGCTAAATCTAGCCTGTTTTGNTCTGTAAAAATNACAGCACTATCCTTACGTTGTTTTACTAACTTTTGAATCAATTTAACTTCCTCTGCTTCAGATAATTCTCGCTTAGATCCTGATGAAGTTTGCGCCAATAACAACTCCGCTTTTATCGCTCTTAACGATGTTAAAGCAACTTGATCTTTCGCTTTCATAGCTTCTTTTAACTTAGTCATTATATCCGTCTGTAAACTCATGCTTTTTCTTAATTAAATGATTGAAAATTATTGATTAAATAAATTAAAATATAATTGATACTGCTAAAATAAAAAACTCTCAACCAAACCTGCTGAGAGTTTTACTTTTTATTTAAATAATGTATGATAAAATAAAACACTAACAAGTCAAAAACCTCACTAGCGAGCTAATCTACATTATCATGTAAAAAAGAGTTATTAGAACGCAATTGAATATCATCATTACTATCCGTACCAATTGTAGTACGTGACATTCCGTTAGCTCCTGACGCTTCGTTTAAATCAATACCCATACGCTTGTACGCAGGCTCCTTTTCAATTTCATCTACATTTTTGGCGTTTGCATTATTACGAAACTTATAGTTAAATTCTTTTAACTTCTTTCTTCTTGCATCCGCTCTTAATCGTAAACTTTCTTCTATTGAAGTATTAAAAGGATCAAGCTCTACCGCATCTGCTACAACGCTATCTTCTATAACCTCCTTGTTTTCTACCTCTGAAGTAATCTCAAAAGAAAGCGACTCTTCTTCAATTCTCTCTTCTACAACTTTCTTTTCTTGAACAGGTAAAATCTCCTCAGAATCAGTATAATCTAAACTATAACGAATGACGCCATTTTCATTTTGTTCCTGAACCGGAACCACCTCAACATGATCAGTAACCTCTATTTCACTTATCTCTTCAGAAAGCTGAAAAACTACTTTATCTTCAACTTGAACAACTGGCTCGAATAATTCCTCTGAAGTAGCTATTGGTGTCTCAAAAGAAAACACTTCCTCAACTTTTTCTTCAACAACTATCTCAGGAGCAATTTCTTCTATCTCATTAATATCAGTAATCACAAATTCATCAGTAGTTAATATTGAAGGAGCAACCACTTCATCATACACTACATTAATATTTTTAATCAATTCCGATGTAGGAATTAAATCACTAAACACTTCATTTTGCTCTACTTCTTCTATAACCTCATTATCAAACAATGTATGCTTAATTACCGGCTCTACTTTTTTAACCGGAACAACAATTGCTTTTGGTAATTGAATATCAGAAATCACATTTTTAGTAGATAATACTTGAGTAGCTTTTTGATTTTCCTCTAAAGCATGTATTATTTTTTTAGCTTCTGTATTAACAATATCATCTTGCTGATCAGCATCAAATCCTGTCGCAATAATTGTTACAGACACATCACCCCCTATAGACTCATCTTCACCAACACCCATAATAATGTTAACTCCATTTCCAGCCTCAGATTGTATGTGCTCGTTAATCTCTCCAATTTCATCAATAGTAATTTCTTCAGCCCCAGAAATAATTAGCAACAATACATTTTTAGCACCCGTAATTTTATTGTCATTTAACAATGGAGAATCTAATGCATTAGATATTGCATCAGTAGCTCTGTTAGCACCAGATGCAGTTGCAGATCCCATAATAGCACTACCACTATTAGATAATACTGTTTTAGCATCTCTAAGGTCAATATTTTGCATATAATGGTGCGTAATAACTTCTGCAATACCTTTTGCTGCAGTTGCCAACACTTCATCTGCTTTAGCAAACCCCGCCTTAAACCCTAAGTTACCATAAACCTCACGTAATTTATTGTTGTTAATTACAATAAGAGAATCAACCTCTTTACGTAATTTCTCAACACCAATTTGAGCTTGTTCATTTCTCATTTTCCCTTCAAACTGAAAAGGAACGGTTACAATACCAACAGTAAGTACACCTAACTCCTTAGCCATACGCGCAATAACTGGCGCAGCACCTGTACCAGTACCACCTCCCATACCAGCAGTTATAAATATCATTTTGGTATTAGTCCCCAACATAGCTTTGATATCTTCAAAACTCTCAATAGCAGATTGCTCTCCTACTTCAGGATTTGCTCCTGCCCCTAAACCTTCAGTTAAGGACATACCTAACTGAATTTTATTAGGCACAGCACTGTTTTCTAGCGCTTGCGAATCTGTATTACAGACTATAAAGTCTACCCCGTTAATTCCTGACTCGAACATGTGATTAATGGCATTACTACCACCACCACCTACCCCGATGACCTTAATTACATTTGACTTGTTTTTTGGTAAATCAAACGATATACCTCCGAATTCTGCGTTGCTACTCATAATTCTTTTTTATCCTTTTTTTTATCGTAAATAATTATTGCAAAACTAACCACTCGTTATTCTGCTGTATCTAAAAAATCTCTAAAATTGTCCGACCATTTTTGAAGAAAATTTTTCTTCTCCTCTTTTGGCTTTTCAATTATTGATTCTTCCACCACCTCTTCCTCAGAAACAGTTTCAGAAACAATTGGGTCGATATTTTGGGGTATCTCTTCAATGATTTCTTTTTCTTCTACTACTTGTTTTGACTGGACTTCAACAGCATTCATAACCAAACCAACTGCTGTTGCATATAACGGACTTGTTGCTTTTTCATTAGAATCTCCTGCTAAATGCTCATTAGGATATCCAATTCTAGTGTCCATTCCAGTAATATATTCTGTCAATTGCTTGATGTGATTTAATTGCGAACCTCCACCAGTAATTACTATACCACCAATCAACTTCTTTTTTTGTTCCTCGTGACCATAATTTTTAATTTCAGAAAAAACCTGTTCTATAATCTCCACTACTCTTGCATGAATGATTTTAGATAAATTCTTCAACGAAATCTCCTTAGGATCCCTGCCTCTTAACCCTGGTATTGAAACAATTTCATTTTCTTTATTTTCTCCTGGCCAAGCAGAACCAAATTTCACTTTTAATAACTCAGCTTGCTTTTCTATAATAGAACATCCTTCCTTAATATCTTCAGTAATTACATTACCTCCAAAAGGAATAACTGCTGTATGACGAATAATTCCATCTTTAAAAATTGCTAAATCTGTTGTTCCTCCTCCTATATCAATCAATGCTACACCAGCTTCTTTTTCCTCTTTACTCAATACCGCATTAGCAGATGACAAAGGCTCTAAAGTAATTCCCGCCAATCCTAATCCAGCATTTTTAACACATCTTCCTATGTTTCTAATCGATGCAATTTGACCAACTACCACATGAAAATTAGCCTCCAATCTACCTCCGTACATCCCGATTGGCTCCTTGATTTCAGCTTGTCCGTCTACTTTGTATTCTTGTGGCAACACATGTAATATTTCTTCCCCAGGAAGCATAATTAATTTATGCACCTGATCTATTAATGCATCAATATCACTTTCATCAATCACCTCATCAGAATTGGCTCTTGTGATATAATCACTATGCTGAATACTTCTAATATGCTGACCCGCAATACCAACGACAACATCTTCAATTTTCAATCCTGAAGACATCTCAGCTTCCTGAACTGCTTGTTGAATAGACTGGATTGTTTGCGTAATATTATTCACAACACCTCTGTGCACACCTAAGCTCTTCGTTTTTCCTAAACCAAGAATTTCTAATTTCCCATACTCATTTTCACGACCAATCATAGCAACAATCTTTGTTGTACCTATGTCTAAACCAACCGCAATTTTACTGTCCTCCATAGCTTATTTTTTGGTGCAAATTACTTGTGATGCAATTTGTAAATTAACGCTGTTATATTTTTTTATTGTTTTATCCTTCATTGCTTTTTTGTAAAAAGCTTTAAAATTATTTAACTTCAATCCTATATTTTCTGATGTTCCAAAATCAATTAAAAAATCAAACTCTCTTAGTAGCAAAGTGTATTTGTTTTTTGAAACAACTACTCCTACTATTTCTTTTTTAAAAAACGGATCCGCATGAATGCTTTTCACTATTTTAAACACATCTGACAGGTTGTTTTTTGTCACATCCCCTGTCACCAAAGGTACTCGCACAGAAAAATTTGTCGAGGTAGGCATCATTTTCCCTTCCTCGTCAATGTAAAAAGACTCATTTGTTTGCACTCTTGCAAGTGGCGTTTTCTGCAAAACATCCACCCCAACCTCCCCATTTACAGAAACATACACGTTTGCGTCTCTGATATATGGATTCGTATCTAATACAAATTCTATACTATTCAAATCTAAGGCATCTTTTCTTATGTTTTTCACACTGCCTTTATTTAGTATTAACAAGTTATTAACCGTTTCTTCAGAAATTAATGGTTGTTCTGGGTTATGGAACTTAACTTCGTTTGAAATCAATAACCTAGACCCATTACGCACTGAAGATGAAGTAAATAGAAACAATACAAACCCCAATAACAACATCAATTTGATGTTTAATATCAGTTTTTTAGAAAATCGCTTATTTTTAATTAATTCGCTCATTTACAATGATTAACCTATTTCTTTTTTAATTCGTAAAACTTCTGCTCCGATATCCCCTGCTCCAATTGTTAATATGATTTTTGCGTCAGAATTTTTAATTTCTGAAACTATCTCATTTTTAGTAATTAATTTCTTGTTTTCACTTGTCATTTTCCCCAACAACCATTCAGAAGTCACCCCTTCGATTGGCAATTCTCTTGCTGGATAAATATCCAACAAACGCACTTCATCAAACCTACTTAAGCTTGCAGCAAAATCTTCTATAAAATCCTGAGTTCTACTAAACAAGTGCGGCTGAAAGATTACCAGAACCTTATCATTAGGATACATTTCAGTAACGGCTTGATATATAGCATCAATTTCTGTTGGATGATGTGCATAATCATCTATATACACCAAATCATCCGTTTTAATTTGATACGTAAATCGACGCTCAACCCCTTTAAAAGAAGCTAGTCCCTTTACTAATTCAGATACTTTAAAGCCATGATCATATGCCATTGCAAATGCCACCAACGCATTATTTAAATTATGCTTCCCGGGTAAATCAAACTGAATACCCGTCAACAATTCTTTAGGTGTGTTTATACTAAAATGATAAACTCCGTCAATGATTTCAATATCCTGAATACTATAATCTGCATTTTCATTAACACCATAAGTAACCCCTTTCAACGGCAATCCATTTTTAATAAACAGCTTACTTTTATCAGATAACTTATTTGAGAATTCAACAAAACTCTTCTCTAACTCATCAGCTTGACCATAAATATCCAAATGATCCGCATCCATTGATGTAATACACGCTACATCTGGAGACAATTGTAAAAATGACCTATCAAATTCATCGGCTTCAACAACTGATATTTCAGAACCATTTAATATTAAATTTGAATGATAATTTTCTGTAATCCCTCCTAAAAAAGCTGTCATATCAGCATCACATACTTTTAACAAGTGCCCTAAAATACTTGATGTGGTTGTTTTCCCATGCGTTCCCGCTACCGCAAAACAAAATGTGTTTTTAGTAATTAACCCTAATACTTCTGCTCGTTTTTGGGTATTGAAATTATTAGACATAAAATACTGCAATTCACTATGTGATTTCTGAACTGCAGGCGTATACACAACCAGTGTATTATCGGAATTTTTAAATTCTGACTCAATCAAATCAACCGAGTCCTCAAAATGAATAGAAATCCCCATATCACTTAGAGCATCAGTTATTTTTGTTGGCGTTTTATCATACCCAGCAACTTGTTTTCCTATTTCACAAAAATAGCGCGCAAGTGCACTCATTCCGATTCCTCCGATTCCTACAAAATAGACATTATGTATCTTTTCTAAATTCAAAATTCTTTATTCAAAAAAATTAAAGTTTTAATTCCTTATTCCACTTCTCGATATAAAATATTTTTTATATCATTACAAATATTTCACTCATAAACCCACTGGTGAGATTAATTTTTCAACTTCATCAACAATATCTTGAGTTGCATTTTCCAATGCTAGCTTTTTTATTTCACTTGATAATCTTCCCTGTAAAACATTATCTTTCAACAATTCTTCAAACTTCATTTCGAAATCAGCATCCAATGCCAACTCCTTTATCAAAATCCCAGCACCTTTACTTGTAATTGCCTCGGCATTTTTAGTTTGGTGATCCTCAGAAACATTCGGACTTGGTATAAATATAACCGGTTTCCCAACTACACATAACTCAGAAACTGAGCTTGCTCCTGACCTTGAAATAATCACATCTGCAGCAGCATAAGCCAAATCCATCCTATTCAAAAAAGCATGTGTTTGTACACCTCTTTTTTCATCATTCTTTTTATACTCTTCGAAATATAATTTCCCTGTCTGCCATATTAATTGCACTTCCTGATTTGCAAAAAAAGACAACTCTTTTTCAATCAATTGATTTATTCTTCTTGCTCCTAAACTACCTCCTAAAACCAAAATAGTTTTCTTAGTTTCTTCTAATTTAAAGAACTCTTTGGCTTCTTTTCTTTTAGAAGAAATTTCTAATAAATCCTGACGTACAGGGTTACCAGTTTTTACTATTTTATCACTCGGAAAAAACCGTCCTAAATTATCATAAGCAACACATATTTTCATTGCTTTTTTTGACAATAACTTATTCGTTATCCCTGGGAATGAATTTTGCTCCTGTATTAATGTTGGCACTCCTTTAGCATTAGCCATGTACAACAAAGGACCACTTGCAAACCCTCCGGTACCAATAGCAATATCAGGCTGAAATTGTTTCACGATTTTTTTAGCATTCCATAGACTACTGATTAACTTAAAAGGGAATAATAAATTGTTTATAGACAACAACTTTCTTTGTATTCCTGAAATCCAAAGCCCTTTAATTTTATAACCAGCCGCAGGAACCTTTTCCATCTCCATCCTATCATTAGCTCCTACAAATAAAAACTCCGTGTCAGGATAACGCCTTTTAATTTCATCCGCAATAGCAATAGCAGGGTAAATATGACCTCCCGTTCCTCCTCCTGACACTATAACTTTTACCTTTTTCATATTTATTCCCCTTGATAAAGGGACTCTTTTTTACATTTATTTTTTTTAACTCTTATTTATTTCTCGATACAAATTCTACTCATTACAATCGTGAAATTCACTCAAATTGACAATCTATACCGCTTGTCGCAACACATCAAGTGGATTATCTGTTTTACTTGTTTTCTCTTTTCCTTTTTTCTGACTTGAACTTACACTCAAAATAATTCCAATCGCCAAACAAGTCATCCAAATAGATGTCCCTCCTGAACTAATTAATGGTAATGTTTGCCCTGTTACCGGAAACAGTTCAACCGCAACCGCCATATTAATTAAGGCTTGGAATACAATTGGCAAACCCACCCCAACAACTAATAGTTTTCCAAAAAAAGTATCCGACTTATTTAATATTACAATCAATCTGAAAAGCAATAATAAATAGAATAACAATATTGTCACCCCAACTACCAAACCCCATTCTTCTACTATAATAGCATAAATAAAATCAGAAGAAGACTGTGGTAAAAAGTTTTTCTGAACACTTTTCCCTGGCCCCAAACCAAATAACCTCCCTGAAGCAATCGCTGTTTTCGCACGTTCTATTTGATAATCATCTTTCGTATCCTCACCATTAGAAAAGTTTTCAATTCGAGAAATCCAAGTATCTACCCTATTTGGAAATGCATCAGGAAATGCTTTTGCCGTTATAAAAAAGAACAGCACAAAAATCATCCCCGAACCAATAATTACCCCTATATATTTTAATGGATACCCCCCCAAAAACACTAACACCAATACCATTGAAAAAATCAATGCAGCAGTAGAAAAATTCGCAGGAAAAATCAGCAATAAAACTAACACTACTGGAGTCCATAATTCTATAGCACTTTCTTTAAATGTAATTACTTTGTCTTTTATTTTCGCTAGATACCTCGCTACATACACCATCAATACAACCGACGCTAACGTTGATGTTTGAAATGAGAAACCTACTACCGGAACTCGTATCCATCTACTCGCATTTGCCCCGCCAATTGTAGTTCCTTGCATCAATGTAATCCCTAACAACACAATTACAACAGGCAATAATATCATAGACAAACCTTTAAAACGATGGTATTGTATTTTATGTACTCCATAAATTATCCCAAATCCTAATACTAAATGCACCCCATGTTTCAACAATAATGTAAAGGTATTTCTACCATACAAGTTTGCTAAATTACTACTGGTACTATACACTGGTAAAAATGAAAACAATGCCAACAATGCTACGATTGCCCACAAGGTTTTATCTCCACCAATATTTTTTAGTATTACACTCATTATAAATTACGTATTGCAGCTTTAAATTGTCTTCCTCTATCTTCGTAATTCTCAAATAAATCGAAACTTGCACAGGCAGGTGACAACAAAACATTATCCCCTTTTTCTGCTAATTTATATGCCATTTTAACCGCCTCACTCATCGACTCTGTCTCTACTAATGTTTCAACAGTATTTTGAAAAACATGTTTAATCTTCTCGTTATCTTTCCCTAAGCAAATAATCGCCTTCACTTTTTCATTAACTAACGATAGTAACTCGGTGTAATCATTCCCCTTATCAACACCACCAACAATCCAAACTGTTGGTGACTGCATGCTGTCTAATGCATAAAACACAGCATTAATATTAGTCGCCTTTGAATCGTTTATGTACTGCACATTTTGGATTTTCAACACATGTTCTAATCGATGTTCAACTCCTTGAAAATTCGACAAACTTTCTCTGATAGTCGCTTTTCTGATTCTTAATAAATTTGCAACCGCAGCAGATGCCATTGCATTTTTTATATTATGTTTCCCTTCTAGTGCTAAGTCTTTTACTGGCATAGTAATTATCTCTTCGTTAATTGTTAGTTTAATATTATCATTGTCTAAACAGACACCTTGTTTTATTTTTTTAGTTAAAGAGAACGGTATCAACGTTGCCTTAACTTCGTGAGAATTCAAATACTTCTCTATTTCTACGTCATCTGCATCATAAATTAAATAATCGTCAGCAGTTTGATTTTTAGTTATTCTAAATTTTGATGCGATATAGTTTTCATATCGATATTCATATCTATCTAAATGATCTTCAGAAATATTAGTTATTACTGCTATATGTGGTTTGAAATTTTCAATTCCATCTAACTGAAAACTACTCAGCTCTAACACATAGTTATCATATTTCCCTTCAGCAACTTGCTCCGCAAAACTCTCTCCAATATTCCCTGCAACACCTACGTTAATTTCATTCTTTAATAAATGATGCGTTAATAAAGTAGTTGTCGTTTTTCCGTTACTACCTGTTATCCCAACAATTGTCGCATCTGTAAACTGAGCTGCAAACTCAATTTCTGAAATCAATGACACTTTTTTCTCTCGTAACTTCTGAACCAACGGAACCCTATCTGGAATCCCAGGACTTTTCATTACCACGTCAGCATTTAATATTTTTGACTCCGTATGCTGCTTCTCTTCCCACTCAATTTCATTTTCAAGCAACACCTTTTTATATTTTTCTTTTATTTCCCCTTTATCAGATACAAACACATCATAGCCTTTTTGCTTCCCTAAGAGCGCTGTTCCAACACCACTTTCTCCTCCACCAAGAATGACTAACCTTTTCATTTATCTCAATTTTATTTTTGTTATTACACAGAGTTTCACGAAGAACAACTGAGAATTACAAAATTTTTACTTTTATATCACTTCATAAATTCCGTTAAGAAATTCACTTTTTTGCTTTTCGATTTCAAATTCGACTTTTGATCATCTTAATTTCAAGGTTACAAGTGTTAATACCGCCAACATAATTGCTACAATCCAAAATCGATTCACAATCTTGCTTTCATGCATTCCCTTTTTCTGATAATGATGATGTAATGGCGCCATCAAAAAGATTCGCTTTCCTTCACCATATTTTTTCTTTGTGTATTTAAAGTAACTCACTTGTAATACCACTGACAAATTCTCCGCCAAGAAAATCCCACACAAAATCGGAATCAGTAATTCTTTACGAACTGCAATTGCAATTACCGCTATTATCCCACCAATAGTTAAACTACCGGTATCTCCCATAAATACTTGAGCAGGAAATGTATTGTACCATAAAAACCCAATTAGAGCCCCTACAAAAGCACCAACGAAAATGGTCATTTCACCAATTCGTGGGATGTACATGATATTTAAATATTCTGAGAAAATAATATTTCCTGACACCCAAGTAAACAACCCTAAAACGATCACAGATATCACGGAAGTTCCCGCTGCCAAACCATCAATACCATCAGTTAAATTTGCGCCATTAGAGACCGCAGTAATTATAAATATTACAATCGGAATGAAAATGATCCATGCATATTTACCCCAGTCTTCATTAAAAAACGTAAGTACATCAGCATAGTCGAACTCGTTATTCTTTAAAAAAGGAATTGTTGTTTTTGTTGATTTTGTTTCAGGATAAAATTCTTTAGTTGCAGGATTATGAAACAACAACATTGAACTATTATTACTTACCATTCCCGTCTGGATTTGCACTGGAATTTGCTCCTTAATTGTTACATTTTCATTAAAATACAATACCGTTCCAACAATAATCCCCAGACCTACCTGCCCTAATACTTTAAACCTTCCTTTTAAACCCTCTTTGTTATTTTTAAATTTCTTTATATAATCATCTAAAAACCCTATAGCTCCCATCCATACAGTCGTAACAATTAGCAACAACACATATACGTTATCCAACCTTGCGAATAACAAGACCGGAATTAAAGTTGCAATAATGATTATAATCCCTCCCATTGTAGGGGTTCCCTGCTTTTCTTTCTGTCCGTCTAAACCTAAATCTCTAACAGTCTCTCCTATCTGTTTTTTTCTTAAATAATTGATAATATGCTTACCAAATATCATTGAAATTAACAACGAAACTATTACAGCTAAAGCAGCTCTAAATGAAATAAACTGAAATACAGAAGCTCCAGTTAACTGATATGTTTTTTCTAAATATTCAAATAAGTAATACAGCATATTTTATTTATTTAGCTTTATTAATAATTCCTTTACTGTTTTTAAATCGTCAAAATCAGTTCTTACTCCATTCACCTCTTGGTATGTTTCATGTCCTTTACCAGCGATTAAAATAATATCATTCGCTTTTGCCATTTGACAAGCTGTTTTTATTGCTTGTTTTCTATTATTAATAGATATTGTTTTTTTATAATTTTCTGATGACACACCAGCTTCCATTTCTTCAATAATCACATCCGGATCTTCAGTACGGGGATTATCACTTGTAAAGATCGCAGTGGAACTCAAAATTGAAGCTATGTTTCCCATTTTAGGTCGTTTTGTTTTATCTCTATCTCCACCACAACCAATAACAGTAAACAACTGCTCATTACCCGTTCTGATATTATTAATGGTTTCCAATACATTTTTCAAGGCATCTGGCGTATGCGCGTAATCAACTATTACTGTAATTTTTTCTTCCTTAGAAACGAAATACTCAAATCGTCCACTTACATTTTCTAATAAACTTATCAGACGTAAATTCTCATTCATTTCTAAACCTAATAATTCTCCTGTAGCGAAAATCGCCAATAAATTATACGCATTAAAGCTCCCTATTAACTTCGTCCACAATTCATTATTATTAACTTTAAGTAATAATCCTGAAAATTGATTTTCTAATATTTGTGCTTTATAATCGGCATAACTTTTTAAAGCATATGAAACTTTTTTTGCCTTGGTGTTTTGCAACATTAGCTCACCATTCTTATCATCGACATTTGTTAACGCAAAAGCTGTTTTTGGCAACTCATCAAAGAACCGTTTTTTAACATCTCTATACTCAGCAAAAGTTTCATGATAATCCAAATGATCATGAGATAAGTTGGTGAATATCCCTCCTCGGAATTGTAATCCAGTAGTTCTTTTTTGATCAATTCCATGAGAACTCACTTCCATAAAACAAAATTCAACCCCTTCATCATTCATCAGCTGTAAATAATGATTTATCGTTAATGAATCTGGCGTAGTATGCGTTGTTTTATACTCCGTTTCATCAACCATTATTTTTATCGTAGACAACAAACCTACTTTGTAACCGGCGTTTTTAAATTGCTGATACAATAATGAGGCAATAGTTGTTTTTCCGTTAGTTCCAGTAACTCCAACTAATTGTAAATTAGCGGATGGGTTTTCGAAATAATTAGAAGCCATTATTGCTAAGGCAGTATTTGCATCCGAAACTTGAACGTAAGTAACTTCGTTGCTCTTCTCTTCCGGAAACACCTCGCAAATAATTACTTTAGCCTGTAACTTAATCGCCTTTTCAATATAATCATGACCATCAACCAGCGTTCCTTTAAGCGCAACAAATACATCGTTTTTTTGCACTTTTCTGGAGTCAAATTCAATTTTTGAAATAGCCACATCAGAACTCCCTATTACAGAATTCAAAGCAACTTTGTACAATATGTCTTTCAAGTTTTTCACGACAGCTCTAAAATAATTTCTTTATTATTTGTTATTTTCTCTCCTACATTAAGCGATTGTTTTACCACCTTTCCATTCCCTTTTACAAACACCTTCATTCCTAAGTTCTCTAAGAACGACAAAGCATCCATACCGCTCATTCCTACAACGTTTGGAACTAATTTATAATCCTTCTGACTCTTCTTAAAGAATGAATCGTACAGCTTATTTAAATTATCACTTTCAACCACACTTACATCAACCTCATCTACCAAAGGTGTATCAGTATATATTTTTTTTGCTATTTTTTTAAACACAGGTGCAGCAACTACATTACCATAATATCCTATTGATATTTTTGGCTTATGAATAACTACTATACAAGAGTACTTAGGGTTGTCCGCTGGGAAATACCCTGCAAATGATGCTATGTACTGCTTAGGATTATTTTTATTCCCATAGTTTGTAATACACGTCCCTGTTTTTCCTGCCATAGAAAAATCCTTTGAGTAAATGTTTTTTGCAGTACCTCTTACCACAACGTTCTTCATCATCTCCTTCACTTTTCCTATTGTTGCATCAGAACAAATTTTAGGATTCAATATCTCCTTTTCAAATACCTTTATTGGAGCACTATTTTTAAAATCTCTAATTTCTTTTACAAACCGCGGCTTTACCATTTCACCATTATTCGCAATAGCATTATAAAAAGTAAGGGTCTGCAATGGGGTTAACGAAACTCCATACCCATAAGCCATCCATGGTAGAGAAATCCCACTCCACAACTTATCATTTGGATGCGGAATGAAAGGTTTTCCCTCTCCTTTAAAATTCAAGCCTAATTTTTCATTCAAGCCCATATTATACAGCCTGTTCACAAATCGCTCAGGATCGTTTTTAAATCCTTTATGAACAATTTTTACAAAAGCTGTATTTGAAGAAACCTCAAAAGCTCTTGCTGCAGATATTTTTCCATAACCACCATGTCTGGAATCCCTAACATGTTTTCCGTAAAAAGTCAACACTCCTTTTTCCGTATCAACTATCGTACTAGAATCTATAGCTTTATCCTCCAATGCAGCCACCATAACCATTAACTTAAAGGTAGATCCTGGTTCATGAGACTCTCCTACCGCATGATTTAATTGCTCAGAATACTTTCCTTTTGAATTTCTTTTTAAATTAGAAATAGCTTTCACCTCTCCAGTTTTAGTTTCCATAACCACAACTGTTCCATGCTCAGCCTCGAATTTTTCTAACTGCTCAAGCAAAGCATGATGAGCGATATCTTGAATATTAACATTTATTGTTGAAATTACATCTAACCCATTTTTAGGCTCGATTTCATTTTCATCGTTAATTGGCTTGTATTGTCCTTTCGCGATTTTTTGCTTCCAACGCTTACCATCTTCACCTTCTAAATAATCTTCTCCAAAAGCGCCTTCAATCCCTGCTCCGGAACCTTTCCAACCAATTGTTCTTCTTGCTATTTCACCTATTGGATGCTCACGTATTGTATGCTGCTCAACTATAATCCCACCTTTATAAGCACCTAAGTTGAAAATAGGAAAACTCTTGATTTTGATATAATCAGAGTATCCTAAATTTCTTGTAATTAAAGTATACCTGTTTTTTGTTCTTCTTGCTTTATTTAGTTTTGCCCTATAGTACCCTGAAGTATTCCCTAGCATTCTAGACAATGAATCACAAAGCGGATTTATATGCTCGGAGAAATTCTTTTTAGAAACTGTGACTGCATCAAATCGGATATCATACTTTGGAACTGAAGTAGCCAACAGACTTCCATCATCCGCATAAATACTACCTCTATTCGCCTCAACAATAACTCTTTTTATAGTACGAGATTTAGCCAAAGCTCTATACTTGTCCCCATGTATATATTGTACACTAAACAACTTGTATACAATTAGTAGCGCGAATACTAAAAAAAGCATCACCACTAAATACAACCTGTTTAATATGTTTTTACTTGTCATTGACACAAATACAACTATTTTGTAATTACTCTTATTTTTTTAGGAGGAACATCAGAAGACTTCAAGCCTCTTTTTTTCATTTTTACTGCAACTTTAGACTCCATTTTCAACCTCATTAACTGAGATCTTAAATCAACATACTCTGACCTCAGTTCTTTTACTTTTTTATCTAAATCACCAATCTCAAAAACTTTTTTTTCTGCATGATGTGAGCTCGAAATCATCACTAACAATAACACTACTGAAAACCCAATGAATCTCCAGTTTTTAACTGCATCATCATCAACTAAAAAACGCCCTTTTAATATATTTAACAGTTTATTTTTCAATTCGCTCTGCTATTCTAAGTTTTGCACTTCTTGCTCTGTTATTTATTTTAATTTCTCCCGGAGTAGGCACAATCATCTTTCCCTTCTTTTTAAAAGGAACAGATATGTTTCCGTAAAAATCTTTTTCGGGCTCTCCTTCAAACAACCCACTTCTGATAAATCGTTTCACCAATCTATCTTCAAGTGAATGGTATGATATAAAACTTATGCGCCCTCCTTTTTCTAACATTTCTGGAGATTGCATTAATAACTCCTCTATCACCACCAACTCTTCATTTACCTCTATTCGGATTGCCTGAAATATTTTAGCCAATACTTTATGCTCTGCATGTTTTGGCAAAAACTGATCCACTACAAGTTTCAAATCAGCAATTGTATTTATTTTTTCATCTCGTGAAGCAACAATTTTAGCCGCTATCGTTTTTGCGTTTGTCAACTCTCCATAAACAGAAAACATTCTTCTTAGCTCTTCTTCTGAATATTTATTTACCACATCATGAGCAGAAATTTTCATCTTCTTGCTCATTCGCATATCTAAATCAGCGTCAAAACGAATAGAAAAACCTCTTCCAGCTTCATCAAATTGATGTGAAGAAACTCCAAAGTCGCCTAATATTCCGTCAACTTTTCTCACACCATGAAAACGTAAAAACCGTTTTACATACCTAAAGTTTTCATGTATTAATGTGAAACGTTCATCATCAATTGTATTCTTTATTGCATCTTCATCTTGATCAAAAGCATACAGTCTTCCTTTATCACTCAGCCTAGATAATATCTCTCTCGAATGCCCCCCTCCACCAAAGGTCACATCAACATACACTCCGTCAGGATTAATATTTAACCCATCAACACTTTCCTTTAATAATACTGGATTATGATATTCCATTGAAGTCCTCATTTTTATCGCCCATAACTTCCTCTGCTAAATCTGCAAAATCTACTGCAGCATCATTTATGGCTAATTCATATTTTTCTTTATCCCATATTTCTAAAATATTCACCGCTGAAGAAATTACTATTTCTTTCTCCAAACCAGAATATCCAATCAAATCTTTCGCAACAAGTAATCTCCCAGAAGCATCCAATTCAATCATTTTTACTCCGGCGGTCAATCTTCTTATAAAATCATTGTTCTTCCTATCGAACCTGTTTAACTTACTTACCTTCTGCATAACTCCATCCCATTCTTCCATTGGATACAATTCCAAACACGGCTGAAAAACAGATCTTTTTAACACAAACCCTTTTTCTAAAACAGGCAACAACTGCTTTTTCAACGCACTAGGCAGCATTACACGCCCTTTTGCATCGATTTTACACTCATATGTCCCTATTAAATTGATCACGAAATTGTCTAGTTCTATTACTTTTCAAAGATATGAAGAAATTTACCACGTTTTACCACAAGCTACCACTTTGTTGATAAGTTTTACCACTACAGCATCAAACAAGTGTAATTACTAGATTATGAGCCTGTTAATAAACCAATACTAAAAGCAACACCACGTATTTTAACTCTAAAAACCACTACTTAAAAGTGAAAAAAAAAGTGTAAATTTGCCGCAAGTTAAAACAACATCTATAACATATTTATAGCGTTGTAGAATACGACCCAATATGAAATTTAAACTAAAAAAAGAAAAAGAATATAACTTTATTGAAATTGGCGAGGGAACACCTATTGTAGTTTTACATGGACTTATGGGAGGACTTAGTAATTTTGAAGGAGTAACCAATTATTTTCCTAAAAAAGGGTATCATATTATTATACCTGAATTACCTATATACACTACATCTTTACTAAAAACAAACGTAAAAAGCTTTGCTAATTATGTAAAAGGTTTTTTAGACTCTAGAGGACTTACTAATGTTATTTTATTAGGAAATTCATTAGGAGGACATATTGCTTTATTGTTTTCTAAGATGTATCCCGAATATGTAAAAGGGCTCGTAATAACAGGGAGTTCAGGACTCTATGAAAGCGCAATGGGAAGTGGATACCCAAAAAGAAGGGACTATGATTTTATCAAGAAAAAAGCAGAAGATGTTTTTTATGACCCCAAAATCGCGACTAAAGAAATAGTAGATGAAGTTTACGACACTGTAAATAACAGGCATAAATTAATCCGTACACTTACAATTGCAAAAAGTGCTATTCGTCATAATATGGCAAAAGATTTACCTGACATGAAACAACCTACCTGCATTATTTGGGGTAGAAATGATCAGGTTACCCCTCCTAATGTTGCAGATGAATTTCATGAATTATTACCTGATTCTGATTTGTACTGGATTGACAAATGTGGTCATGCAGCAATGATGGAACTTCCAGATGAATTCAATGAAGTTCTTGATGGCTGGTTGACAAAACGAAAATTATAAACAGGTTTATTATAAAGTAAACAGATTGCTTCGTTGTACTCACAATGACGCTAAACATGACAAGTCCTATGAAAATTAAATCTGCTGAATTTGTAATAAGTAACTCTTTGGTTGCTAAATGCCCAGAGGATCGCATACCAGAATATGCGTTTATTGGTCGTTCTAATGTTGGTAAATCTTCATTGATCAACATGCTAACCAACAAAAAAAATCTAGCAAAAACCTCTGGTAGACCAGGAAAGACTCAACTAATAAATCACTTTATCATCAATAAAGAATGGTTTTTAGTAGATTTACCTGGATATGGATACGCTAGAGTTTCAAAAAAATCGAAGAAAACATTTCAGAAATTTATAACTGATTATTTTGAAAAAAGAGAGCAAATGGTTTGCGCCTTTGTTTTAATTGATAGCAGACATGAACCCCTAAAAGTTGATTTAGATTTCATGGAATGGCTTGGAACAAACCAAGTGCCTTTTAATATTGTTTTCACTAAAGCAGACAAGTTAAAACCTGAAGCATTAAAAAGAAACATTGCAAAATACCAAGAAATTCTTTTAGAGACCTGGGAAGAATGCCCGCGATGCTTCACCACATCCTCTAGTGACTATTCTGGAAAAGAAGAGCTTCTAGCTTACATACACAGTGTTACCGAATCAATGGAGAAAGAAAATTAAATTATAACTATAAAGCCTTAAACTTTATTTCATAAATAGTACCTTCTCCATCAAGCCTATTCACGGTTCCTTTTAATTGTCTCACAAAAGAATTAATTAACTTTGACCCCATATTCCTTACATCTACATCCACTTTAATACCAATTCCATCATCACTTACTTGTAACCTATACTCTTTTTCTAACTTAGTTTTTTTCAGTAAAACAGTAATCAATCCTTTTTCCCTTCCAATAAAGGCGTGTTTTAATGAATTCACCACCAATTCATTTACAACTAAGCCTAACGGAATTAAAGTATCCATATTAAACTGTACTGGATCAATATCCAGCTTTAAACCTATCTCTTTATCTAACTCATAAGCCATCACAAGATCAGTAATCATTTTTTCGAAATGCTTTTTAGTATCAATTTCACTTAAATTATCAGTTTTATACATTTCTTCATGTAAACTCGCCATCAGCATTATCCTACTTTGAACTTTTTTAAAAACCTCTACCGTTTTTAAATCATTCATTGTTGACGACTGCATTCGTAACAAACTATTAACTATTTGCAAATTATTTTTCACACGATGATGTATCTCTTTTAACATTGTTGTCTTTAATTCATTTTGAGCTTTAAAATGTTGCAAATTAATTTGACCAATTCTAATTTTCAATACAACAAACACCAAAGCTAAAAAGACCAATGCACTTAAAAAATAAAACCAATTAGTCGCCCAAAAAGGAGGCGATATTTCTACCTCTAATTCTCTAATGACTTGATTCCAAACCCCATCCTTATTAGCCGCTCGAACCTTAAAAACATACTTCCCAGGGTCAAGATTTGTATAAGTAGCCTTTCTGTTTTTCGAATCTACTAACACCCATTTTTCGTCAAACCCTTCTAACTTATACTCAAAAGTGTTGCGCTTTGGATTTAAATAATGAGACGCAGCGAATTCAATTGAAAAAACACTTTGTTTGTAGGATAATTTTATGTTTTTAACTTCATTAATATCTTTCTCCAAAACAACTCTAGGACTATCAGAAATCCCAAGCTCGAAAAAGCTTTTATTTGGCTTTATTGCAGTATTAAAAATGGAAAAACTAGTCAACATTACTTCTGGGGAAATCTGACTCCCATCAACTTTATCAGGATAAAAAGCATTAAACCCATCACTGCCTCCAAAATACATCCTACCAGTTTTACTTAAATAAAATGCTCCTTGATTAAACTCATTACCTTGTACTCCATCATTTTCATCATAGTTCCTAAACACTTCTTTTTCAGGATCAAAACAAGACAAACCTTTATTAGTACTTAACCACAGTTTATTTTCATTATCTACTAGTAAGTTATACACCACATTATTTAATAACCCATCATTTGTAGTATAATATTTAAATTTATTTGTAGCAATATTAAATCTATTCAAACCACCTCCGTATGTTGCCAACCACAAAATATCTTTTTCCCCACTTTGAATACAATAAACTTTATTATGCGAAACAGTTTTTGCGCCACCCTGTTGATACCTGTATCGTTTTACAGTGTTAATTTCAGTATTTAGTTTCACCAATCCATTTTGAGACCCCAACCACAATATTGAATCCTTTTTTAAGACATGTGCGATATTTATTTTTTCATTTTTAAATTCATCATATTCCTTTAATACATATTTTGGCTCCCATTTACCAACCTTAAGCAAATTGTCCATATCAAATTCAATTAACCCCTCATAAAACACCCCTACAAACATTTTATTTTTTACCACATCCTCATAGAAATTCAACACACGTAACTCTTCATTTATATGAATAAAATTCACATCTATTTCATTGTCAAAAATTTGATCAACATATTTTCGTTCTAAAATAGAAATTCCTCCGTCCGTCCCTATCCAAATATTACCTTTTGAATCCTCTATTAAAGCGCCAGCAAATTCCTGAACTATCCCTTTACCCTTAATTTCCTCTACTCCAAAATACCTAGTCTCATTAGTTGACTCATTCATGACATAAACACCATGATTTGTACCCCACCAGATATTTTTATTCCTATCCTCAAGTATCGCCCATATATTTTTGTCGTTGGAATTACTAATATGTTTATCTGGAGTTTTATAATAATTAAAATTTTTAGAAAACGGACTAAACCTATTCACTCCTCCCCCATATGTACCTAACCAAACTGCTCCTGATTTATCTTGAAAAATAGACAACACAATATCATTTGATAAACTTTTAGAGTTCGCGAAATTTTGCTTGTAACTATAAAACTCACCCGTTTTTCTATCAAACACATTCAAGCCATTTCTCGTACCTACCCAAAACACACCTTCACTATCCCGAATTATATCTGTTACTAAATCACTTGAAATACTTGACGAATTATTCGAGTCATGAGTGTATTGCTTTATTTCTTTATCATCCCCACTATAAACAAACAACCCTTCATTTGTCCCTATTAAAATATCATTATCTACATCTTGACTAAACCCAAATGAATTGTGTGAAAACACTTTATTAGACTTTTTCAAGGAAATTATTTTTTGAAAAATTTCAGTTTCGATATTCATTTTATAAACACTGATAGACGTATGAATCCATAGATTATTTTGCCTATCAATAAAAAGACGATACACCTCATCGTCTAAAAAACCAAAGTTTTGATTAGTTACAGAAATAAACCGTTTAAACTCTCCCGTTTTTATATTGAATTTATTCAGCCCGTGACTAGTCCCCACCCATAAAAAGCCATTAACATCTTTAGTTATAGACAACACCATATTATTTGACAACGATGAATCATCCTTGATATCAGAAATGTAACGAGTAATACTATCATTCGCATGACTCATTCTATTTAACCCCTCAAATGTTCCTATCCAAATATCATCATTTTTATCCTGGTAAAAACTAGTTATAATATTATCACTTAAGCTATTTATATCATCCGGTGAACTTCTATAAACTTTAAAATCATAGCCATCAAACCTATTCAATCCATCATCAGTTCCAATCCATATAAACCCATTAGAATCCTGATCTATAAAATTGGCTACCAAATGCGACAAACCTTCATCAACCGATATATGAGTGAATTTTATATCTGTTCCTTGAGAAAACAGCTTAGTAGAAATTATTAACAATAGAAGTACTACAACAAACCTGTTGAGTACTAATTCCCGGTATACTTTGCTAACATTGCTCATTATGATTTAAAGAGTGAATTTGTATTACTTTCTTCATAGAAAAAGTATATACCTATAACAAATTAGGCTAACAGTTATAAATTGGGCTTTATAAATTTACAAAAAATATCTAAGACTTAATAATATTCCCCCTCAACATATCAGCATAAAAAATGAGTTAAACACGTAAAGCACCTAACCCATTTATTCTTTTATGAATTTTTGTTTAAAAAACAATTACTTTTTTAAATCTAATTTCTCTGCAAAGTAATCACAGAAATCTTTCATTGTTAATGCCATTTTTTCATCTTGAGTTGCGCGCTTATAAGATTCTGACATACTCACTAATGTTTGGTGAAAAAATATTTTCATTTGATCAACAGGCATGTCTTTAGTCCATAAATCAATACGTAATGACTCTTGTTTATCTGCATCCCAAACAGAAAGCATTATTGCTTTTGAATCTTGATTCTCAACACCTCCATCAGCTGCTGTAAAACTTAATTTTTCAGGAACTCTATTTTCATCAAGCTCAATAGATAATTTTATTTCAGAGGTAAACTTTGCCATTATTTTGCAGGTTTGTATTTTGATTTTATAAACAATTCTTGCCCATCAATTGTAGCAAGCTCGCGCAAAGATACATCATTCTTTTCCATATATGCTCTAACAATTTGCCAACCTAAATATCTTCCCAACATTCCTGGAGATTCATTATCTAACTCCAAATAAAACTTAGAAAATGGTGCTTGCGCAATAAACCTACTCGACAAAGATGTATCTGTACTAAATAACAAATCTTTTTCTACAAAATAACTCCATATTTCAGCTTCGTTAGCCTTAGCCCAAACTAGTTCTTCTTCTGTATACCCAATTCTTGATGCCTCGGACTTAAAAGGCATGAACAAATCTTTTAAATAAAGTTGCTTTCCAAAATTCACCATTTGCCCTATAAATTGACGCTGTTTTCCCTGAATAATGTATTTATTCGCATAAATTTCAGCAATATCAGAAACTATTTGTTCTTTCTTGAAATTAGCCGAAACATACATAGGAATATCCTGATAAAATTTATGATCAGCTCCTAAATAACAATCTATTCCTACTAATAAAATATTATTCTGCAACAAGACTCTGCTTCTATATTTCACCTTTGTTGTCAATGCAACTACTTCCGGAGTCTCAAACTCAGGGTAATAATATTTTATATGTTTGAAAAGCAATTCTAAATCAGCTTCTTCCACATTAAGGTTAGGTAATATTTTTGACGATTCTTCCAGTAATTCAATTTCTATAGTATCACTCCTTTTAGCTCCCCACAAACTATCAACATTAGCGATATTACGAGGTACAAAATATGGATACTCTTTTTTTAATTTTTCAAATGAATTATCTTTAATATTATAAAAATCCTGATCAAAACGCTTTACTCTAACTTCCATTTCAATTTCAGCTATTTCATCTGGTGTTTCATATGTTTTATCACAAGAAATAAAGACTAGAGAAAAGGCGAAAATTATTATTTTACAATTCATATACAGATGTGATTTTATACAATAACGAAAAAACTACTGAAAAAGTTTTAATCTCTTAAGAAATAAAATTATTTTCGAGTAATACTATTAGGAGTAAACTTTTCGTGTACAAAATAATAGTCAGGCAAATTTAAACAATAGATTGTTTCTTACAGGGCAATCGTAAAAAAAGTAATTATGCAAACAGAAAAAGTTATAGATCATATTGTAAATTGGTTAAAAGATTACGCAACAAAAGCTGGAGTAAATGGTTTTGTTATTGGTATTTCTGGCGGAATAGACTCTGCTGTAACCTCAACATTATGTGCTAAAACTGGATTTCCTGTACTGTGTATTGAAATGCCTATTCATCAAGCTGCAAGTCATGTTACAAGAGCGCAAGAACACATTACTGATTTAAAACAGAGATTTGACAAAGTAACGGATACCAGAGCAGACTTAACTCCTGTTTTTGAAGAATTTAAAAACGAAGTTTTATTAGAAGGAAAACAAGAAGTTCTGGATATGGCTTTAGCCAATACTAGAGCTCGTTTACGCATGACAACATTATATTATTACGCTGGATTAATGGGGAGATTAGTTGCTGGAACGGGAAACAAAGTAGAAGATTTTGGTGTTGGTTTCTACACAAAATACGGTGATGGCGGTGTAGATTTAAGCCCAATAGCTGATTTAATGAAGTCCGAAGTATATGAAATTGCTGCTGCTTTAAATATTTCCGACAGTATCATGGTCGCTAAACCTTCTGATGGATTATTTGGAGATACTAGAAGTGATGAAGACCAAATTGGTGCAAATTACGACGAATTGGAATGGGCAATGAAAATGCAAGATACAGGCAAAACTGCAACTGACTTTTCAGGTAGAGAACAAGAAGTGTTTAAAATATACTCCAGCTATAATAGACGAAACAAGCATAAAATGGATCCGATTCCTGTTTGTGAAATACCTAAAGAGTTAATGTAAAATAAAAACTAACTGTATTAAACAAGAAGCAGTTCTCATGAGTTACACAACAGTTATTGCTATTGCATTTAGTCCTTATGCAACTCTAAGTTCTTTCTTATCCCATTAAGCAAGTGTTTTTGGAAAAAATACACAACCAAACGAAACGGTAAGTGCGCAATAACTCCTAAAAAACCATTAAGTTTATAGTTGCTTGATAAAATCAACTTAACCTCATTTTTACCCTTAATTAACTCATAACCTCCAGTTTTAATTTCAAATGGGCCATTTGATAAATTCATCAGATATCCTACTCTAAAGTTATCTGTGGGGTTAAATTTAAATCTGTATTTTTTATTCTCAACCCATTCCAATATTTCCTGCTTGAATTGAGCGTCATTAGAAAAACTCGCTACTCTATACCCTCCAACACCTTTACGAATAACTTCCGCCGAAAGAGGCTTTGGGACTCCAATAATCGAAAAAAGAAACGGAAATTTAAACTGAGTTACCGTAACATTAGTTATTTCATTCCAAATATCTGTTCGATCGAAATTTAAAAAAATTGTATTATAAATAAATCTAGATCTATACCCTTGAAAAAAATTCTTCATTATCCTCTTTAATAAATTCCTCAAACAAAGCTCTTCGCTTTTCCCTAAATCCTATTCCCTAACAACTACAACACCCTATTCAATTTCTCTGAAAGTACTTTTTTAAGCACCATGTAATCCATTACATCTTGAATCACCTCTGCATTGGTTACATCAATAGAAACTGTATTTTTAAGTTCGTCAATTTTTTTAGTTACTAAAAAGCGTCTTAAACACAAAATATTTTCTGTTACAAACCTACCTACCAAAGCTTCTTTTTTAATCGGGAAAATATTCTGGCTCTCCCAATCGTCTAGTGAGTACCGCTCTTCATCCATTAATATAGATGTTATTTCAGTAGCCAAAACTGGATCTAACACATTTATAAAGGTATCTATTTGTAGTGTATTATCTTTTTGAAGTTTTTCAATTATTGCATAATACAACTGCTTAAATAATTCGTTGGCAAACTCTACTTCATCTTCCTGAAGGCTTAAGAATATTTTCTGATGCACAGAATTTGTTTCAACTTCCATATCAAGTTCCAACTCACCCTTATCATTTTCTTTTAAATAATACTCTTCAAAATCCGTTTCTATAGTTGCATACAACAACAACATCTGAATTATTTTTCGTTCCAGTTCGTATTGTTGATCTACTTTTTGAACTGGCTGATCTGCCTTGTGAACTACATTGAATGCTTTTTGACCTTGCTGCTCCTTCTTTTTTGAAGCTATTGCAGCAGTATTTGTTAACTGAGCTAATGTAGAAAACAATACCTGCTCAGAAATATCCATGATACGTGCACATTCCTTAATATAAAGCTCTCTTTTTATAGTGTCCGGTATCTTTGAAATACTAGTGATAATATCTCGTATAGTTTCTGCTTTTTTTACAGGATCGTTTTGTGCTTCATCACTTAACACCCCAGCTTTAAATGCTATAAAATCTTTAGAATTTTCTTCCAAATACAACACCAATTCATCATAAGGAGTTTTCTTTGCAAAAGAATCAGGATCTTCTCCTTCAGGGAATGTACAAATACGTACATTCATTCCTTGTTCTAATATTAAATCTACCCCACGTAATGATGCACGCATACCCGCAGCATCTCCATCAAAAAGAATCGTAATATTCTTTGTCAACCTATTTACAAGCCTAATTTGATCACTCGTTAAAGCTGTACCTGAAGACGCCACAACATTATGAATTCCTGTTTGATGAAACTGTATTACATCCGTATACCCTTCCACCAAATAGCAATTATCTTCCTTAGCTATTGCTTGTTTTGCCTGATAAATACCATAAAGCACTTTACTTTTATAGTAAATTTCACTTTCTGGTGAGTTTAAATATTTAGCTGCTTTTTTATTGTTTGTTAAAATTCTTCCTCCAAAACCTAGTACTCTTCCACTCATGGAATGGATTGGAAACAACACTCTCCCTTTAAATCGGTCAAACTGCTTGTTTTCCTTTACTATTGTCAGTCCTGTTTTTTCTAAAAACTCTAATTGATATCCACTTTTCAAAGCTGCTTTTGTAAAAGCTTCCCATTGATCTAATGAATACCCTAATTTAAACTTTTCAATGGTTTCATTGGTAAAGCCTCTTTCCTTAAAGTAACTTAACCCTATAGCTTTTCCTAAATCATCATTAAGTAATATGTCAGCGAAATATTTTTGAGCGTATTCCGAAACCAAGTACATACTTTCACGAGCACTTGCTACTTCTTTCTGCTCATTCGATTGTTCAGTTTCTTCTATTTCAATATATATCGTTTAGCAAGATATCGAATTGCCTCTGGATAGGTAAAATGTTCATGCTCCATTACGAAAGCGACAACATTACCTCCTTTTCCTGATGAAAAATCTTTCCAGATTTGTTTTACTGGCGACACCATGAAACTTGGTGAACGCTCATCCGTAAACGGACTTAAACCTTTGAAATTACTACCTGCTTTTTTGAGTTGTACAAAATCGCCAATGACCTCCTCTAGTCGAGCAGTTTCAAATACATTGTTTATGGTTGTTTGTGAAATCATATAGGCTACAAATATAAAACAAAAGCTACGCTTAAAACAATTAAAACCTGAGTTCGACATAAGGTTTTTACAATTCCAAACATCGTCATATCGAGCGGAATAGAGATACTCGATACAATTTTAAATAAAAAAACACTTAATTTGACGTGTTTTAAAAGTAAAGCACGTCAGATTAAGTGAAATTATAGAAGATCCTGGTATCCAAATCAAGTGATTTACTTACATCGTCCTTAAGTTGAAACTAACACAAATTAACATTATGTTTAAAACAGTTCATATTTGACTCCTAAAGAAATATTGTTTTGCTTTATATTAGGAGAAGAGAACAACGGATTCAAATCATATTTCATATACAATCCAACACCATTACGAGCAATACCTACTGTAACTCCGTATACAAAATCATTCATATTATAATGATTCCTTGATTTATTTTTTTCTCTTTCTCCATTAGCTTTATACTTTAACTTCTGAATCGTTCCTATTCTAATTCCGGCATACCCCCCAATTGTAAACTTGAAGCTTTGATGAACAGGGAAAACAGAATAATTTCCTTTATCAATTTTCTCTGAAGCCCCAAACTCAAAACTTATTGGAACAACCAAGTTTGTTGTTCTAATCTTAGATTTCTTTAAATCATAAGGATGTATTTGTAATGATGTTACATCATTATTTCTAACAAAGTACTGATTATCCTTAGGTTTTAAGCTATTGTATTGTAATGACACTCCATACCCGAAACGCAACCAATTAGACTCCTTGAACACTCTAGTTTTCCATGCAAATCCTAGTTCAAAAAAACGAGAACCACCAGCTTTGTAATCAGAGTCGTTTAATGATTTCCCTTCTTGAATAGTATTATTAAAACCTGCCGCTACTACAATACCGGAATACGTTCTATAGTCTTTTTTTCGAGAAGTCTTTTTTATCGAATCGCTACTCTTTGTTATTCTAAACAATCTACCACCTAGTAAACTAAACTCCACACTATTCTTTTCAGAAACATTCTCTTTAATTATATTATCTGTTCCCTCCTTAATTTTAATCGCATACTTATTTGCGATTTCCTTCTTAGCTAGCTTAGCTTCCTCTTCAGTAAGTTCTTTATTCTTAACCTGCTCATTAACCTTAATAATTTCTTTCTTCATTAATTCCTTTTCTGCCTTCACTGCAAGTTCAATTTTTTCTTGCAATACAGGACTAATAGAATCTTTTACAGCTTTTTCTTGTGCGCATACTGTCGCCACAAGAAGTAATGACATCATTACGATGACTCTTCGTGTACTAAATAACATAATTGTTCGTTTTTTGATTTATATATTGATGTGTATTCTTACGGACGTGTAAGCTGACTTCTTTCAGCTAGTAACATTTTTGATTTAAAATATCCTTTTTCTAATTGTTTGAATAACTTATTCTTTAAGCTCTCATCTACTGTATCCTCTTCTGGATTAAAGTTTAATTCCTGAAAAGCAGTTGCTAATAACATATCTGTTTCTTCATCTAATTGAAAAATCGGAAGATTATCACTTCTCTTTTCTTCTGGCAAATTATTAGATGCTTCAGCTAGTAACGCATTAATTTCAGCATCCAAATCATACGCATCAGTCTCTTTATTTAATTTTCCTTGTTTGCTTTTTTCCAATTGAGCTAAGTACTGATTCACTTTTTCCTTTATAGCTCTTATTTCTTCTTCCTGACGCAATTCTTCCTTTACATTGAATGATTCAGCATACCCATAAATAGCGGATTCCCTAACAACCTCATTTCCTCTCTCCTCTTTAGGTCTTTCTATTTTTACGTCCTTTTTCATCTGACTATTGACAGACCTTACAACAACTTTATTAACCGAAGAACTCATATCGTTCTTTTCAACGGCAATAACTACGTCATCAATTATTATCGCCTCCCTATTGTTATATTGTGACGTAAAAAAGAACCCAAGTAAAAATACTATAGAAGCTGCTACTGCATATTTATAGTACCCTTTTTTGTTTGATTGCTGGTTTTCTTCATCTAACATACTAGACAACTTAGCCCAAGCTTCTGAGCTAGGTTGAATAACTCGCTGCTCTAACTTTCCTTTTATGTGTTTATCTATATTATCGTGTCCCATTTTCTCTCGCTTTACTAGATTCTAATTTACGCTGTAACATTTTCCTCGCTTTAAACAATTGCGATTTAGAGGTGCTTTCCGAAATTTGTAATAGCTCCGCTATTTCCTGATGTTTATATCCTTCTATCGCATATAGGACAAACACCATTTTATATCCTTTAGGCAAATCATCAATCAACAACTGTAGTTCAGCAACATCATAATTTTCAACAATATTGTTTTCTGAACATTCTGATAGATCTTCAATTTCATCACTTACAATATGAAACTTCTTTTTTCTATGATAGGACATGCATTCGTTAACCATAATCCTACGCAACCAACCTTCAAAATTCCCGTCATTATGAAATGATTTTAATTTCTGAAAAGCTTTAAAAAAGGCACTTAACAATACATCTTCTGCTTCCTGTAAATCTTTAACATAATATCTACAAACACTTAGCATTTTCGGTGCATGCAACTCATACAATTCCTTTTGTGCTTTTCTAGAATTAGCAATTGCATTTTCTATAAGCTTCTTTTCCGATTTATGTAATGTGATTACTTTCAAAAGTTTCATTTTGTCTTTCTATTTATATAGACGCAATAATGATGCAAATGGTTGCCTGAAGATAAAAATTATTTATAGTTCAAAACTATTCACTAAAATTTCACCTTTTCACTTTGGAAAAAAATGAACCGGAGCTAAAATTATGCTTAACTTTTCTTTTTCACCCAAAGTGAGAATTTATATTTGAAAAGATACGAAGTATAAATAATATGAAAATTATTTTTTACGCTCAATAACGTAATTCACCATTGCTATAAGAGAAGATTTATATGGAGATTCTGGGTATTCGTTTAGCAATACTAAAGCTTCTTTTTGATATGTAATCATCTTACTCACTGCATATTCTAGTCCGCCTTTATCTTTTACAAAAGCGATTACTTCTTTTACTCGCTTTGAATTTTTATTATGCTTTTTAACGGAATTGATTATCCATGCTTTTTCTTTTGAAGAGGAATTATTTAATGCATAGATTAATGGCAAAGTCATTTTTTGTTCCTTGATATCAATTCCTGTAGGCTTGCCTATTTTTGCAGAACCGTAATCAAACAAGTCGTCTTTAATTTGAAATGCCATGCCTATTAACTCTCCAAATTTACGCATTTTCTCAACCTCAGCTTCCGTACCATTTACTGCGCAGGCTCCAAGACTACAACAAGCTGCTATTAATGTTGCTGTTTTTTGGCGGATGATTTCATAGTAGATATCTTCTGTGATATCGAGTTTTCTAGCTTTTTCAATTTGAAGTAGCTCTCCTTCACTCATTTCTTTAACTGCAACAGAAATAATTTTAAGAAGATCAAAATCACCGTTATCGATAGAAAGCAACAACCCTTTAGAAAGTAAATAATCTCCAACCAAAACTGCAATCTTGTTTTTCCACAATGCATTTATAGAGAAAAACCCACGCCTTCTGTCAGAATCATCTACAACATCATCGTGCACTAAAGTTGCGGTATGAATTAACTCTATTACAGATGCGCCACGATAAGTTCGCTCGTTTACTGAGCCACCAGAAACCATTTTAGCCACCAAAAACACGAACATTGGTCGCATTTGTTTCCCCTTACGGTTCACGATATAGTGTGTGATCTTATTAAGTAACGCAACCCTAGAAATCATCGATTGTGAGAACTTTTGTTCAAAAAGCTCCATTTCTTTATGGATAGGTTCCTTTATTTGGGCAACGATTTTCAAATTAAATTGATAGTGTGTTAGTTGTAAACAAATCTAATTAAAAAAAATGTCTCTACAATTATTTGCATACATATTAAAAAACACCAACCCGATTATCAAATTACAATAACCTAACACCATTTACGTGAAACCACAAGTAGTTTGAATTAAAAACAAACCCTTTGGCGGAATTAAAAAAACCTCATAACTTATAAAGTCATGAGGTTTTATATCCTTAAAAAACTTATTTCTATAATCCGAAAGCAGTTTTAACTTTCTCTACGTAATCTAATTTCTCCCAAGTAAACAACTCTACTTCTATCTCTTTGGTTATCCCGTTTGGCTGACTAAATATTTTAGTAACTGTTTCATTTTTACGTCCCATATGTCCGTAAGCAGCAGTTTCTAAATACATCGGATTACGTAATTTTAAACGTTCCTCAATTGCTGCTGGACGCATATCAAATATCTTTACTATTTTGTCAGAAATCTCCCCATCTGTCATATTAAACGGGCAAGTTCCATAAGTATCTACAAATATCCCCATTGGCTCAACAACTCCAATTGCATAAGAAACTTGTACTAAAACCTCATCACAAACACCTGCTGCAACTAAATTTTTAGCAATATGACGTGTTGCATATGCGCCACTTCTATCAACTTTACTAGGATCTTTTCCTGAAAAAGCACCCCCTCCGTGAGCTCCTTTACCACCATAGGTGTCAACAATAATTTTTCTGCCAGTTAAGCCAGTATCTCCATGAGGACCACCAATTACAAATTTCCCTGTTGGATTAATATGATATTTAATCTCGCTATTAAACAACTCTTGTAATTCAGCAGGTAACTGAGCAACTACTCTTGGAATTAATATTTCAACAATATCTTTTCTAATCTTAGCTAACATTTCATCATCAGCACCGAAATCATCGTGTTGAGTAGACACTACAATAGCATCAATACGCTGTGGTGTATTATCATCTGAATACTCAATAGTCACCTGACTCTTAGCATCTGGACGTAAATACGTAATCTCAGAATTTTCTCTACGTAATACTGCTAATTCTTTTAAAATCCTGTGCGATAAATCTAAGGCTAAAGGCATGAAGTTTTCAGTTTCACGAGTAGCATAACCAAACATCATTCCTTGATCTCCTGCTCCCTGCTCCTCTTTTGTAGCTCTATCTACACCTCTATTAATATCATCAGACTGCTCATGTATTGCAGAAAATACGCCACATGAATTTCCATCAAACATGTACTCGCTTTTCGTGTACCCTATTTTATTTATCGTTTCTCTAGCAATTTTTTGAACATCTAAATAGATAGTCGACTTCACTTCCCCAGCTAAAACAACTTGACCTGTAGTTACTAGCGTTTCACATGCAACCTTAGAATCTCTATCAAAAGCTAAAAAATTATCAATTAATGCATCACTAATTTGATCTGCTACTTTATCTGGATGTCCTTCTGAAACTGATTCAGATGTAAATAAATATGCCATACTCTATAAATTATATTTCTGATTCTCTCAATCTAAAAAAAATGAGGGATTCGTATTAATTCGTTACTCGAACCCACCTGTGGGTTCAATTATTCATGTTTTTAAACAATCAATTAATGAAAAACTCATCTATAAATGAAGTCTGCACTAATTAATGTTTTTTTTAGAGAATTTGACGGAAAAGGCTAAAGAAGTTTACACTGCTTTAGCGTTTTTTTTTACGAGGTCGCAATCAGTCAAATCTTTCCTCTAGAACAATATTAAGTACAAAATTACATAATTACCTTTAAGAAATAACAACTTTTTATAAAAAATTAACTGTAAAACCAATATTTGTAATTGAAATCGACTGAAAGTATTATAAAATTTAGGATTTTTGCAGTAACAAAAATTAGTTTCTTTTATACACACTAAAGAAATAAATTATTAAACACTTTTTTTTTGCGGAACTACCTCAAAAAACAAAACCCACAAGTGGGATATAAAAAATCTATTACATGATTACTACGGACATTATCATTATTGGAGCTGGACCTACTGGATTATTCACAGTATTTGAAGCTGGTTTGTTAAAATTAAAATGTCATTTAATTGATGCGTTACCACAAGCTGGTGGACAATGTTCGGAGATATATCCTAAAAAACCTATTTATGATATCCCTGCATTTCCAGAAGTGTTAGCCGGAGATTTAGTAGATAATTTAATGGAGCAAATAAAAGCTTTTGAACCTGGATTCACTTTAGGAGAAAGAGCTGACACTATTGACAAACAAGAAGACGGTACGTTTATTGTAACCACAAATAAAGGAACGCAACACAAAGCACCTGTAGTAGCAATTGCTGGTGGACTAGGTTCTTTTGAGCCTCGTAAACCTCCGATCCCTAATATCGCTGATTTTGAAGATAAAGGTGTTGCTTACATTATCAGAGACCCTGAAGTGTATAGAAATAAGAAAGTAGTTATTGCTGGAGGAGGTGATTCTGCGCTGGATTGGTCTATTTTTTTATCAGATGTTGCATCAGAAGTAACTTTAGTACACAGAAGAAACGACTTTAGAGGAGCTTTAGATTCTGTTGAAAAAGTTGCAGCATTAGCAAAAGCCGGAAAAATAAATTTAATAACTGAGGCAGAGGTTAAAGAAATTCAAGGAAGTACTTCTGTAGAAAGTGTTACTATAAAACATAAAACTGAAGGTGAATTTAGCCTTGAAACTGATTGCTTTATTCCCTTATTTGGATTGTTGCCAAAATTAGGACCTATTGCAGATTGGGGATTAGAAATAGAAAAGAATGCGATTAAGGTAAATAACGCTCTGGACTATCAAACCAATATTGAAGG
>JABSPO010000049.1 GCA_013214625.1 Flavobacteriaceae bacterium | reverse complement strand
TACGCTGGTTGGCAACTATACCAACTGCCCAGCCATCCATTCTAGCATATCCGGTAATTAAAGTTTGTCCGTAACCCGCTTTGTATTCATCAAATTCTGATTCATCAACCATGCGAGTAATGATTTCCATCATGTTATATTGTTCAGCTCTTGATTCGGGTAATATTCCAAATATTTCTTTAGGATCTAATTTAGGGTGTTTTGGTTCAACTCTGTTATATCCAGCTTTGTTAAAATCACCAATTCTTCCCATTGTTCTTTTAATAGAGTCTAAAGCATCTTTATCATCTTTAGCTTTATAATCAGTAACACCTGATATTTCACAATGTGTGGTTGCTCCACCCAGCGTTTCATTATCGATACTCTCGCCAATAGCTGCTTTCACTAAGTAACTACCAGCTAAGAAAATACTACCAGTTTTATCCACTATGATAGCCTCGTCAGCCATAATAGGTAAGTAAGCACCACCAGCAACACAACTTCCCATTACAGCAGCAATTTGGGTAATTCCCATACTACTCATGACAGCATTGTTTCTGAAAATTCTTCCGAAATGTTCTTTATCAGGGAAAATTTCATCTTGCATAGGTAAATAAACACCAGCACTATCTACTAGGTAAATAATTGGTAACCTGTTTTCTATTGAAATTTCTTGTGCTCTTAAGTTTTTCTTTGCAGTTATAGGAAACCAAGCTCCAGCCTTAACTGTTGCATCATTTGCTACAACAATACATTGTTTTCCTGACACGTATCCAATTTTTACCACAACTCCAGCTGATGGACATCCGCCATGTTCCTTGTACATATCATCCCCAGCAAATGCGGCAATTTCTATGGATGGTTTTTTACGGTCTAGTAAATAGTCTATTCGTTCACGAGCAGTCATTTTACCCTTTGAGTGGTGCTTGTCTATTCTTTTCTGTCCACCACCTAATTTTACTTTAGCAAAACGTTGTTTCAAGTCTGATAATAGTAATTTATTGTAGTCTTCGTTTTTATTGAATTTTATATCCATTTGTGTCGTTAAATTGGATGGCTAAAGTACAAACTATATTGATGCTAATCAATAGTAAAATCGACACATTGTTTACATGGAAGTATTTTCCTTGGTAAATATATATATATATATTGTAAATTTGTAAAGAATTTAAAATAAATATAAATGAAAAAAGATAAAATTGTTTATTACGGAAGTACAGGGCTGCTAACTTTATTAATGTTGTTCTCAGCTGGGATGTATGTTTTTAACCATGAAGTTGTAAAAGTAATGTTTACTAGTTTTGGATATCCAACGTATATTATATACCCATTAGCAATTGCAAAGTTATTAGGAGTGTTTGCTATCTGGAGCCCTAAATTTAATACTTTAAAAGAGTGGGCTTATGCTGGTTTTTTCTTTGATTTTGTATTAGCTTTTTTCGCACATAAAATGATTGGTGATGGAGAAGAAATGGGAGCTATAATGGCTTTTGTTCTTGTAGTAGTATCCTATGTATTTAGTAAAAGAATAAAAAAGTAAGATGAAAAACGCAGCGTCAAAAACAATATTGTCAAGAGATAGTTATAAAGCTATAGCGTTTTCAAGATCCCATGAAATGAATATGGATAGGCCTATTGAAGATGGCGGTAATGATATATCAGCTTCACCAATTGAATATTTATTAGCCGCAATAGGTGGCTGTGTGAGTATGACATTACGTGTATTTGCAAATCATAAAAGATGGGATTTAGGTGAAATTACAGTTAATGTGCTACAGAAAAACAAGTTGACCTCAAGTGGTTTAATTACATCATTAGTTGAAGAAATATCATTTGAAAAAGAAGTGACACAAGAGCAAAAACATGAGTTGCTAATTATGGCAGGGAAATGTCCAGTGGCTCAATTATTAAAAAAAGAAACGAATATTCAATCAATAATAAAATAAAAGATGAAAAAAGTAATCGCATTAGGAGGAAGTAATAGTAAGAAATCAATTAATAAAATCTTGGCTACACATGCTGCAAATATGCTTAAGGGTGCGGAAGTGAAAGTATTAGATTTAAATAATTATGAGTTGCCACTTTATGGTATCGATTTAGAAAACGAAAATGGTATTCCGCAAGACGCTCATAATTTATTAAAAGAAATTAAAGATGCAGATGGAATAGTATTGTCTTTAGCAGAACATAATGGTGCATATAGTACTGCATTCAAAAATGCATTTGATTGGTTATCACGTATTGATGGTAAATTATGGTCAGAAAAACCAATGCTATTAATGGCTACATCACCAGGGGCAAGAGGTGGAGCAACAGTATTAGAAATTGCTAGAGGAAGATTCCCTTATATGGGAGGAAATATAGTAGCTGATGTTTCGTTCCCATCATTCTTTGATAATTTTAAAGAGGGAGTAGTTGCTGATGAAACTTTAAATAAACAGTTAGAAGTAGCTGTAGGTAAGTTGCAAGAAGTATTGTAATGGGAGATATTTCAAAAGACATACAATCAAGTTTTCCTTCTAATAAAGTAAAAGCATTGATTAATATTAAATACACGGCTAATTGGTTAAGTAGTAAAGAGGTAGGGTTTTTTAAGCCTTATGGTATTTCGCCTCAACAATTTAATATTTTAAGAATATTACGCGGAGCTAAAGAAGCTATAAAAGTACAATTGGTAAAAGAACGAATGATTGAACGATCGCCAAATGCTACACGTTTAATGGATAAGCTATTAGAGAAAAAACTAATTAGTAGATATCGTAGTGAACATGATAGGAGAGTGGTGTATGTTGAAATTATTAAAGAAGGTTTAGTGCTCCTTTCAGACATAGATAAGGTTGGGAAATTAAGTTTTTTGAATAATTTATCAGAAGAAGAAGCTGAGCAATTAAGTGATTTGTTAGATAAAATACGATAATGAAAATTATCTTAATTATTAAATTTAAAAAAATAAAATATTATGAAACTAAATACAATTAAACAAGTGGGAAGAAGTGATTTGATAAATATGGGGCCAATACGTTTGCGCCAGCCAATACCGACACAAGCAATTGAAAGTATTGACCCGTTTGTATTATTGCATCATTACGGGCCCTATGAAATTAATATGGATAATAATCCGTTTGATTTAGGTCCACATCCTCATAGAGGTTTTGAGCCGATTACATTTTTGATTCAAGGGGAACAATTGCACCGTGATTCATTAGGCAACGAAAGTGTTGTAAAAGCCGGAGATGTTCAATGGACTACTTCTGGAAGAGGGATTATTCATGCAGAAGGGCCAACTAAGGACTTTGTAGAAAAAGGAGGGACGTTGGAAGGGATACAATTATGGTTGAACTTGCCGGCAGCAAAAAAAATGATGCAACCTAAATATCAACATGTTGCTTCAAAGAATTTTAATGTTATTAAATCTGAAGATGATAAGGTAAGTGTACAAGTTGTTGCTGGTAACTTTAATGCTATTGAAGGAAAAATTACAACCCAAACACCTGTAAATACGTATATGATTGATATGGAAGTAGGAGGTGTAGTAAATATTCCTATGAACACATTGCATCAGTCCATGTTATATTTATTGAATGGTGATGTACTGGTGAATGAGGAAGTTCAATTGATCAAAGGTGAAAATCAGTTAATTGAATTTAATACTGATGGAAATGAAATTGTAATTAAGGCTAAAATAAAAAGTAAATTATTGTTTCTGTCCGGAACACCATTAAATGAAAAAGTTGCTAATTATGGACCTTATGTGATGAATACTCAAACTGAGTTGTTAGAGGCAATGCGAGACTATCAACAGGGGAAAATGGGTTTTTTACCTACGTAAAACAATAGTTTATTTAACTCTTTTTATAAAAGTGTAAAAATCTACAGTATCTAATAAATCGATGAGTTTATTGGCAAGTATTTCTTCAGCATGAAGTTTAGAATTTGGGGTTTTAATAAGTTCAAGAATCCCTTTTTCTTCTAAAAATATATTCTCAGGGGTAAAACTCATATAGGCATCCCACTTTTTACCATCTACCAACATAACATTGATTGAGTTTACACCGCACTTTTCTAGCACATCATTAACGAAATTAGGTAATGATTCACTTTTGCTGTCTACATATAAGTCAATGATTGCATTTTTAACTGCAGTATCATCAACTTTAATGTAATCTGATATTATTTGATTAAAAGAGGTCATAGTTTAGGGGTTATTACTTCTTAAATTAGACTTGTTGATATAATAATTTGGTTAATTGTAATACTCCAAGTTAAGACAAAAATATTTATCACTATATATGATTGTATTGTGTATCACTATAATTAGTGATAAAAACTAGTTAAATTTAGTGGTGTTTTATTAGTTTAAATGATTTGTTTTTTTACTTCATTAATATTTACAATAGACAAAAGTTCAATTACTACTTCGGATAGTTTTTCTTCGGCTTCTTTCCTTGGTAATGGGGTGTTAGTAACTAGTATACTTCCAAATTCTTGTGAGAATATATTCTCAGGACTTAAAGTATATAGAGAATCCCATCTAGCGTTTTCAATTGGTTTAATATTAACTGAGATCAATCCAAGTTTACAGAAAAAACTATCCATAAATTGAATGAAGCTTGCTAAGCGACTCTTTTCAAATTCTTTATTCAGTAGTTTCTTAAACTCTGTATCGTTAGCTTTGAAATACTCTATTAGTGTATTGTTGTAGGTGATCATGTTGCAAGATTAGTTTTTATAATATTATTTTTAATTTCATTAATAAGGGCGTCTATTAAGATGTCAATCTCTTCAATGTTTTGGCTAGGTTTAATTTCTAATAATATTTTCTTTCGTTGGTTTTTACTGTATTTTTTAACAATTACTTTAATATGTGAATTTAGATTAATAAAGAACTTATAAAAACTTAATTTTCGACCTACTTTTACAATCTCCAAATATAAAACCAATACCTAAAGTTATTACTGTTATCAAAGGCTTCACCTATTCATATTGAATTATCTGTTTTTTTAAAAAAAAATAAACACCGCATAGCTAATATTATGGCAATTAGACCACACGGTGTTCGGGTTAGTTTAACTCAGTAATTAAAGTAAGTTAGTTTTATAAAATTATTGGTTCAAAAGTAAAACAAATTCTACTTTCACTATTTAAGGGGATACCGCTATCACTACTAATAGAGAAATAAAATCATCATATTTGGGTATATTTGAGAGGAAGGGGTAGTAAAACTTAGCTAAAATAAGTTTAAAATATTCTAAGATAGAATAGTCAAATGGAAATAAAAAAACTCCGTAAATAGAAGGTTTGTTTTGTATCTATTATGTTTTTTATACTATTGTGTGGTATACGCTTTGAATATCATTTGTTAATGATTGAATCCTTTATCAATAATTAGATAGGCAATGGAGTGTCTAGTTTTGTTGGTATGTTAAGTTAAGTTCGTTTTGATTAAATTTGAAATATGGAAAAACGAAATTTTGACAAATAATTTAAAACAACAATTGTAACACTTTTAGATTCAGGGAGAAATATTGAAGATATTTGTCCGAAATATGATTTGAACGATGGAGTTGTTCTCAGATGGCGTAGAAAATTCACAAACGAAACAGGAGGTTTTAAAGATGAATTGACGTTGGTTTACGAACAAGAAATAAATTTTTTAAAAAAGCAATTAAAGGACACTAAAGAGTAGTAAGATATCTTAAACAAGGAGTATCTTTTTCTTCAGCTGGCAGATGACTTAAAAAACATACATGCTACGCTCTGTCCTCTCGGTGAGCGACAAGTAAGATGTCTGTTTACTCAAAATAGCATAGGTGTTTTTACAGTTGAAAAGATGTGTAAACACATGGGTGTTAGTGTGAACTCTTATTATAGTTGGTTGCAGTTTAAATACCTTTATTATCAAAAAGAAGCTACCATATATTTGAAGGTACACATGAAAGTGTTGTTTAATGAAAACTGTCAAGTCTATGGTTCTGTTCGGGTTCAGAAGGTACTAGAAAAAGAGGTCTTGTTTTTAGTGTAGATCATACATTGGTATATTAATGAAATAAATGGGGTTAAAAGTATTTTATCAAAGTAATTCAAAGCAATACTACTGATTCTGCCTGTCAGTACTCAATAGCTAAAAACCTGTTAAATAGGGGTTTTACAATTCTTAAACTTGGACAAAAATGGGTGTTCGATATTACTTATATCAAAGTGGACTATGAATGGAGTTATTTGAATACTATTATTGATTTAGCTGATAGAAAAATTATTTCTTGGCCACTTGTTAATATGTGGTAATAGAACACAATATATAAAGCATGGTTAAAAAGCCAGGGGGAATAGAAAAATAACCTAGGATCATATATTTCACTCAGACAGTGGTGTGCAATATGAGTCTAACAAAACGACATTATTATTAAGGCAAAGTTATAAAATTAAGTAAAGCATGAGTAGAAAAGAAAATTTAGGGATAATGCAGTAGCAGAAAATTTCTTTAAAATTTTGAAATATGAATGTACAAATAGATATAGGTTTAAAATGATATTTCAAGCTCATAAAATTATAGAAGATTATATCCAGTGGTATAATTATAAAAGAATGCACTCTACTTTAGATCACAAAACTCCAGCGGACAAAGAATTGGAAATTAGAAAAAATCACTATAAAAATAGGGGGTTTAAAAATACGTCCAAAATTACTCCGAAGTCCAAAATATGTCGTCCTGAAATAGCGTTACAGAATTTAGATATTAAAGGTAGTGATTTTACATTACTATCTTTTTTGTTTTTATTAGTATTGTGTATCGCCTCATTAAATAGTGTTAAGGAAATTTAATGCATTATCATGGCGTTTTAATTTAATGAAAATTCAAATCTGATTAATTAATTTTAGTTACAGTTCCTCTGCTGGTTCTTTGTTGAGGGTCATTAATAATTTTTGATTCAAAAGTATAGGTATTCCCTTTGGTACTCAAAATTTTAATGTGTATTGCTTTTTTTTGAGCGAGAGTTTTTGGATTGATGGTTTTTAAAACATATTCACAATCATTTATCCATCGAACATTTATTGAATCGATGTTTTTTCCGTTATAATCAATTTCTAATGTTTCGGTTCTGCTAAATGTTGCTTTTAACGTTTTCCCTTTTAGTTCGTATTCATATTCAAAATTACCTGTTTTAAAATCAATACAATTTCGTTCGTGTGTATTGCAGGATGTAATTAGTATAATAAGTAGAAGTAAAGCAAATTTCATTTTTAATAAATATTGAATTATTATAGAACAAAGAAACAAAATAAATGAATCTAACTTAAACATTAATTATTGAAAGATTCAAAACTTCCGTCTTTATATAATAATATGATTTTTTCAATTTCTTTTTGATTGTTGTTTTTAGGAATCAATTCAGATAAAAATTTAGGATTACTTTTTTCTACTTCTATTTTTTCTGTCTGCACAGAAGTAATATCTTTTATAGTATTGTGTGGGGTAGGGTGTGTGTTTTCTGATTTTGGAAACGTTCCTTTTCCATCAATTAACCATTCAATTGTAACCTCATCATAAGTGTGTAAAAGCTTCATTACAAAATCCAAGCTTGGTTTGTTTCGTCCAGAAATTATATGTGATATACTAGAGCGTTGTACACCTATTTTCGTGGCCAATCCAGAGGCAGATAGATTGTAATAATCTAGTAACTTTTGTAAACGATTTGTAAATACGTTGTTGTTGTCCATGAGCTGTTTTTGTTGTTTACAAAAGTATACAATATATCTTAACTATAAAAATATAGTTTATAGACACGTAATCTTTGATTGAACTCTTTGTTTATATAGAGATGTATTATTACCTGAAAAACAACATGTTAGTTATTTTAAAATTTAATTCACTGATATGTCAAATCTGATTTAGTAAAGAACACACCTACCGTGTACAAATGTAAACACAGTCGACAAGTCAACTTGTTTACAAATGTAAAAGATAGATTGTTTACATTTGTATAAACAAAAAAAACATGCTGAATTACAATTCATTTAAGGAGTTAACATTAAAGGGGAGATATGTTAAAAATTCACATATAATTCCATTAGCCAAACAGCATGCGAGTATTGCTGAAATAACTAAAATAGGGTCTTCTGTTCAAAAGAAACCAATCTATTCTTATGTCTTCGGAACTGGTAAAATAAAGATACTAGTTTGGTCTCAAATGCACGGAAATGAAAGCACTACTACAAAAGCATTATTTGATTTTTTTAATAGGCTGCATCATAGAGACGAAGTGGTTTTTAAATTACTTTCCGAGTGTACGTTCTGTGTGATTCCTATTTTAAACCCTGATGGTGCTGAGAAATATACACGAGTAAATGCTAATAATATTGATTTGAACAGAGATGCACAGCAATTAAGTCAGCCTGAAAGTAAAGTGTTATTGAATACATATAAATCCTTTAAGCCTGACTATTGTTTTAATTTACATGGGCAGCGAACTATATTTAGTGCGGGGTATTCTGCAAACTCTTCAGTATTGTCGTTTTTGTCTCCTGCTCACGATCAACAGCGTTCTATAACACGAACACGTAAGGTGGCAATGGAGGTAATTGTAACTATTAATAATGCGTTAAAAGATGTATTGCCAGATCAAATATCAAGATATGATGATGGTTTTAATATTAATTGTGTGGGGGATAGTTTTCAGTCAATGAATACACCCACGATATTGTTTGAGGCTGGGCATTTTCCAGGGGATTATAAAAGAGAAAAAACACGGATGTTCATATATGATGCACTAATGACTTCGTTTTTGTGTATTGCAAATGATGAAGTTAAAGGAGATAAGTATCAATCGTATTTTAATTTACCGGAAAATCAGAAATTATTTTTTGATATAATCATCAGAAATGTCGTTAGTAATGATGGGGAGCTTGTTGATGTGGCTATACAGTATGAGGAGACTTTAAAAAATGAAGAATTGCTGTTTGTGCCTAGGATAGCTAAAGTTGGCAGCTTGGAGGAATATTTTGGGCATAAGGAGATTGATGGTGGTCAAAATCCAATATTGATAAACAATACAGGTAAAATAGCTAATTCATTAACAATAATTAATGAAATTTCAATAAACGGAGTAGATTTCGTAGATAAAATAGCAGTTTCATAACAAAAAAGTTATATTTGTGACCTAAACTAATAGATATTATTACACAATGGCCAAGTTTAAATTAGACGAAATAGATCATCAAATATTGGATATGCTTATCCATAATACAAGAGTTCCTTTTACTGATATAGCAAAGAAACTATTGATTTCTGCGGGAACAGTACACGTTCGTGTTAAGAAAATGGAAGAAGCAGGTATTATTACTGGATCATCATTAAGTGTTGATTATGAAAAGTTAGGATATTCATTTATTGCGTATGTGGGGATATTTTTGCAAAAAACTTCATTAACAAAATTCGTTTTAGAACGAATTAATGAAATCCCATATGTTACTGTAGCGCATATTACTACAGGTAAGTTTAATATTTTCTGTAAAATTAGAGCAAAGGATACGCAACATGCAAAAGAAGTTATTTTTATGATGGATGACATTGATGGGGTGTACAGAACTGAAACAATGATTTCTCTTGAAGAGAGTATTAATGATAAGAAAAGATTAATGAGTACTATTTTTAAAGAGATTTAAAGATTAGTTGAATAGTTTTTAAAAGCCTTCTAATGTTATAGAAGGCTTTTTTTTGAAATATTGATTATTACTAATAATGGTATAATAGTTATCTAAATAGAGTTAAAACCTAAAAAAAAATGATTACAGAGTTACTGAAGGTTGAGGAATATGTTTCTTATCAAAGCATGTATTTAGACCTAGTGGAGGATAAGCCAATAGTTGTTTCATTAGAAGGTTCATTGCATGAGTTTATTTCGTTTTTTAACTCAATAGAAGAAGCTAAACTATCTTTCTCTTATAAAGAAGGTAAGTGGACGGTTAGGGAATTGCTGCTTCATTTGATAGATACAGAACGTATATTTCAATATAGAGCATTAAGGTTTGCTAGAAATGATAAAACTAGTTTGCCGGGGTATGATGAAAATTTTTATGTACCAAACTCAAATGCTAATAGTAGGGATATAGCCTCTTTGTTAAAAGAGTATGAAGCTGTGAGGAATTCAACAATAGCATTATTTAATTCTTTCAATGAAGAAACAATGTTAGTTATTGGTTATTCTGGAGGCGACACAATGAGTGTTAGGGCAATTGCGTATGTTATCCTTGGTCATCAAATACATCATATAAATATCGTGAAAGAACGTTATTTAGTTTAGTTCATGTAGTATTCAAAGGATTCTAAAATGATATCATTTGGTACAGTTTGGTCAATTACAGTACTTCCAATAGCACTTAGTAGTACGAAATTGATATTTCCGTGAGAATTTTTCTTATCAAATTTCATTAACTCAATAATAGGGGCTAAATCCGAAGTGTCAAAAATAACCTTTTCATAAGTATCAAGAATAGCTTGTTTTATGCTATCACAGGTGTCTGGGCTCAAGTTGGTTAATTTTGTGGAGATATAGCAGGCTAAAACCATTCCTATGGCAACTGCCTCTCCGTGAAGTAGGGTGGTTTTGTTTTCGTTTTCTAGGTAATAAGATTCTATAGCATGACCTAAAGTGTGTCCGAAATTTAACGTTTTTCGCAAACCTTGTTCTGTTGGGTCTTGAGTGACTACGTTGTTTTTGATAACAACAGACTCGTAAATTAAATCATCTAAATCTGATGTAGTTAATTTTGACAAATCAATTAACTTGTTCCAGTACTGCTCGTCCTGTATTAATCCGTGTTTTAGCATTTCGGCTAAACCTGAACGCATTTCGTTTTGTGGTAGTGTATTGAGGAAGTTGGTGTCGATCAAAACCATTTCAGAAGTGTTTATAACTCCAATTTGATTTTTTAAATTACCTAGGTCAACACCCGTTTTTCCTCCTACAGAAGCGTCAACCATTGCTAATAAGCTTGTTGGTACATTGATGTAATTTATACCGCGTTTATATGTTGAAGCCACAAAGCCTCCAAGGTCAGTTACTACACCACCTCCAATGTTTATAATTAAACATTTCCTGTCAGCATTTAATTCTGATAACGCATTCCATACGCCAGAACAGGTTTCAATATTTTTGTTTTCCTCTCCAGCTTCAATTTGAATCACTTCAATATCAAGTGTTGTTTCTATTTTACTGCAAAAATCAGGATAACAATGTTCAAGTGTATTCTCGTCAACTATAATAAATAGTTTTGAGTAATTGGTTGCTTTTAAATGTTTGTTTAGGGAAACATAACATTCAGTATTGAAATACACAATTGAATCTTGTGATATTATAGCCTTCATAGTGCTTGATTTGTTGTAAAAACAATGGTTCGTTATAACTAACAAGCAAAGAAACAAGTTTTTTTATTACTAGTGTTAAAAAGTAATGTAATAATCAAAAAAAGATATAGATTTGTTTTTATATAAACACAAATTAATAGAATATTATCCTTAGTTTTTTCTGATTGTGATATTGGTTAATTTGTAAATAAATAGTAGTATAATTATATTTCAACATGAACAAATTATTTAACAACACAAAAGTTGCTTTTTCTTTAAAAAAGGATTCAGAGTTAGAGCGCGCTTATTTTCTATTCAAGATGATTGCTAATGAGCCACTGGTTCGTATTGGTACTGCAATGACTAATTTTGCTATAAAAGCACACTTACCAGTCGAAGGACTTATAAGAGCTACGGTATTTGATCATTTTTGCGGAGGAGTGTCTGAGGATGATTGTATTCCGGTAATAGATAAAATGTATGCTAAAAAAGTATGTAGTGTACTTGATTATTCTGTTGAAGGAAAAGTTGATGAAGCGCAATTTGATGCTGCCTTTGATATGACGGTAAAACTGTTAGACTTTGTAAAAGAAAAAGAAGCAATTCCTTTTGCGGTATTCAAGCCTACTGGTTTTGGTAGAATAGAGTTGTATGAGAAAATAGGAAATGAAATTGAATTAACACCTGAAGAGACTGAGGAGTGGAATAGAGTAGTGGTCCGTTATGATAAAGTATGTGCCTTGGCTAAAGAAAAGGATGTGAAGTTGTTGATTGATGCAGAAGAAAGTTGGATGCAAGATGCAGCTGACGATTTAATTGCAGAGATGATGCGTAAATACAATACCGAAAAGGCAATTGTATTTAATACCTTGCAAATGTATCGTTGGGATAGGTTGGATTATTTAAAAGAACTACATGCGGAGGCTAAGGTTAAAGGGTTTTATGTAGGAATGAAGTTAGTGCGTGGAGCGTATATGGAAAAGGAAAATGATCGTGCAATGGTAAATAATTATACCTCTCCTATATGCGAAAGTAAAGAAGCTACTGACAGGAACTTTAATAATGGAATAACATATATGCTTGAAAATTACGGAGTATTGTCGCTGTTTGCGGGGACTCATAATGAAGATAGTTCGTATTTAGTAATGCAGTTAATGCAAGAAAACAATATCCCAACAAACTCTGATTCGGTTTGGTTTGGGCAATTGTATGGTATGAGTGACCATATAAGTTATAATCTTTCTGAAGCAGGATATAACGTGGCTAAATACTTGCCGTTTGGTCCGGTTAGAGATGTAATGCCGTATTTAATTCGTAGGGCAGAAGAAAACACTTCTGTTGCTGGTCAAACAACTAGAGAATTAAATTTAATAAAAGAAGAACGAAAAAGAAGAAAAGTATAATTACTTAAATAATCATATAAAAAAAACTCCTAAGTCAATCAGATTTAGGAGCTTTTTTGTTTGATGTGTAAAAGGGTGTTATGAAGTTGTTTGTTTATTGATGCTGGCAATTGTTAAACAACCAAGATCTTCCCAGTTTTGAGTTTCTTTTTGAAAAAAGATGACTTTTGAGGTGTATCCTTCACCGCTAACACCAATTTGACATATATCAGGAAGTTCGTTATTGTATTCTTTTTTAGCCACTTCGTAATAATTAACAAGGTTGTTGTGTAGTATATTATGTGCGGCTGAGAGTACTATTCCTCTTGGGTCTTCGTTTTCAGGTGCGAGAAATTTTAATAAGGCATGTTCTTCAAACAGTGATCTGGAGTCGGGAACATCCTCAGAGTTATGCTCAATAGTTAATACGTCCTCAGGCATTCTTGGAATGTCATATAGTTCACATAATTTATTAAAGGCTATTTCTGCTTGTGCATTTGGTTTTTTATCAGATGATTGTATTTCTATAATTAAGTTATATAATTTATCATCATCATTTATCCATTCCTGAATTTGGTTTGCCATGAATTTATATGCTTTTAATAACTACATTCTTGATTAACGCAATGCTGTCGCAGTTTTCTACTAAAAATTCATATGATTTTTGGTTGTAATTGTTTTCAATTAGGTAGACCTTGCATGACTTAAGTTTAGTTTTGCTTTTAGAAAAATCAACCGATCCGTTTAAGTATGCATCAGTAATTGCAGCGGTGTCTAATTCGTTGTTATTTACTAATTCTTGTACGGAAGGAACAAAAGCTCTCTTCTTTAATCTAATGTCTTTAAGTGTTCTGCAATTTGGTAGATAACAAAAGGTTGTTTTCTTTTTCCCCCAAATAAAATAAACTACAATACTTCCAAGAATTCCTCCTACGAGGAAATAAGCAAGTCGATAAATAAAACTCATTTTTTATAATTTAAAAATTAAAAGATACTTTTCTTAATCAATATCCTCGGTACGCACAAACGAGGAATGAATTAGGAATAACATTCCCCAATTAAGGCGTCTCGATTGTTCTCGAAGCGAATAATTAAACCCACTGAGGGCTTAAAATATTAACAAGTTAGCATCGTTATATGGTAAGCCGAACCAATCTGAAACAGATTTACTGGTTAAAATTCCGTGGTAAAAATACAACCCATTTTTCAAACCTCTATCAAAACGTATAGCATTTTCTATTCCGCCGTCTTCTGCAATTTTGGAAAGGTAAGGAGTGAAGATGTTGCTTATAGCCTTAGAGGCTGTTCTTGAGTATCTTGAGGGGATATTTGGCACGCAATAATGAATTACGTCGTGTTTTATAAATGTTGGTTTATCGTGTGTTGTTATTTCTGAAGATTCAAAACACCCTCCCATATCAATACTAACATCCATAATTACGGATCCAGGTTTCATTTGTTCTACCATCTCTTCAGAAACAATTATTGGAGATCTGTTTTTACCTCTAATGGCTCCAATAGCGACGTCACATCTTCGTAAAGCTTTTAGTAATGTTTTTGGTTGTAAGGTAGATGTGTAAATTTGTCTTCCTAAATTTGATTGTATACTACGTAACTTTGTTAAGGAGTTATCAAAAACTTTAACATTAGCACCAAGTCCAATTGCTGCTCTTGCTGCGTATTCTCCAACAGTTCCGGCTCCAATTATTACAACTTCTGCAGGAGGTACGCCACTAATATTTCCTAGTAGCAAACCGTTTCCTTCGTTAGTGTTTGCAAGTAATTCAGAGGCAATAAGTACTGATGCTGTTCCGGCAAGTTCACTAAGGACTCTTACTGCTGGGAAAGTTCCGTCATCATCTTTAATAAACTCAAAAGCTAAGGCTGTGATTCTTTTCCTAGCTAGAGCTTCAAAGTATTTTTTGTTTTGGGTTTTTAATTGTAATGCTGAAATTAATAGTGCTTGTGGATTTAAGAGTTCTATTTCGCCCAATGATGGTGGTTCAACTTTTAATATAATAGGGCATGAGAACACCTTTTTAGTATCATTGGTTATTTCAGCTCCAACCTCACTATAGTCTTTGTCTTTGAAACCAGAAGCAATTCCTGCGTTAGCTTCTATTAGTATTCTATGTCCTTGTGAGACTAATGCTGCTACAGCATCAGGTGTTAAACAAACTCTTTTTTCTTGATAAGAAGTTTCTTTAGGAAGTCCAATGAAAAGGTTTCCTTTTTCACGAATTAACTCTAGTGTTTCTTCTTGTGGTAATAGTTGTTCTTTAGAAAAAGGAGATAATAATTTGCTCATTGCTTTAGTTGGTTTAAACCAAATTACAATTATTTTTTTGAATATAAAATTATGAATTGCTAATTTCTAAAGTTCTTGTTTTATCAGAGTTTTTATGAATCCTAATTGTTATAGCATCTTCGGGGGTGATATTCGGTATTTTTTCCGGCCACTCTACTAAACACCAGGAATTTTGATAAAAGTATTCTTCTATGCCAATATCATATACTTCTTCCTCATGTTTAATTCGATAAAAGTCAAAATGAAAAATGGTGTTCTCACTTCCTTGGTATTCATTAACTAAAGAAAATGTTGGACTAGAGGTAGCTTCAGTGACTCCTAATTGTTTTGCTAATTCTTTTATTAGAGTAGTTTTTCCAACTCCCATTTCCCCGTAAAACAATAATGTTTTCGGGGTTTCTAGGTAGGTTATAATTTTAGTTGTGATATCTTTTAGCTCGGATAGTTGATAGGTAAGTTTCAAAATTGATATTTTTATAAAGAATAAAGGCAAGCAGACTTTTATTAGTGAATTTTAACACTATAAGTTTGTGTGTAATATTGAAAATGTCAGTATTCTTAATTCTTAATTCTATTTTGGTTCCATAACTACAAAAGGAATAACCATTTCCTCTAAAGAAACTCCACCGTGTTGGTAGGTGTTTTTAAAGTAACTTACATAATGATTATAGTTGTTTGGGTAAGCAAAAAATAAATCTCCTTTAGCGAAAATAAACGAACTGCTCATGTTGATACTTGGTAAGTAAATTGTTTTAGGGTCTTTAGCGACTAAAACGTCTTTGTCTTCATAGGTTAAGCTTTTACCTGTTTTATAGCGTAAGTTTAAACTAGTTTTTTTATCTCCAATAACTTTTGATGGTGCAGTGACGTTTATTGTTCCGTGATCTGTAGTGATGATTAACTTCATTCCGAGTCCTTGAGCTTGAGTGATTATATCAAGTAAGGGAGAGTTTTTAAACCAGCTTTGAGTTAACGATCTATATGCTTTATCATCGGATGCTAATTCCTTTATAACTTGCATGTCTGTTTTAGAATGCGATAACATATCTACGAAATTATAAACAACTACAGTTAAGTCGTTTGAAGCGCATTTCTTAAAGTTGCTTGCTAATTTTTTTCCAGCGTTTAAATTCGTTATTTTAAAGTAATCATGCTTTATATTAAGTCCTAATCTTTTAATTTGAGCTTTTAAAAAGTCATTTTCAAACATGTTTTTACCTCCTTCATCAGTGTCATTTAACCATAAATCAGGATGTTTTTTTTCCATATCAGAAGGCATCAATCCGGAAAATATTGCATTTCTTGCATATTGCGTTGCAGTAGGTAAAATACTACAAAAAGGCTCTTCTTTAATTTTTTTGTAATAGGTGGCAATAGTAGGTTCAAATGCTTTCCATTGGTCGTAGCGTAAATTGTCAACTACAACTAGTAGGGTAGGTTGTTCACTTAATTCAGGTGCTATCCATTTTTTAAACAAGTTATGTGATAGCATTGGAGCTTCATTATTTCCGTCAAACCAACCGGCATAATTCCTATCTATAAACTTACAAAATTCATTGTTGGCTTCTGTTTTTTGAGAAGCTAATATTTCTTGCATTCCGTAGTCCTCAATACTTTCTAACTCAAGCTCCCAGTAAATTAATTTCCGATACAGTTCTGTCCATTCATCCCAGGAGTTAACTATAGCCAAGTCCATAGAGATTTTTCTAAATTCTTGTTGGTAGTTTGAAGTTGTTTTTTCAGAAATTAATCGTGAATAATCTAAGTTTTTCTTAATACTTAATAGTATCTGATTTGGATTTACAGGTTTAATTAAGTAATCAGCTATTTTAGATCCGATAGCTTCTTCCATAATAGATTCCTCTTCACTCTTGGTAATCATCACTACTGGGATGTGAGCTTTCTTTTCTTTTAATTCTGAGAGTGTTTCAAGTCCGGTTAATCCAGGCATATTTTCGTCTAGGAAAATAATATCGAAATTATGCTCTTCAACAATTTCCAATGCCTCAGCGCCACTTACACAGGTGGTTACGGCACAATTTTTTTTCTCTAAAAATAAAATATGTGGTTTTAATAAATCTATTTCATCATCAACCCAAAGAATCTTGATACTATTCATATAAAATAAAGTTTTAAGCTACTGTAATATTACAAAAACAAATTGTTAAGTTTGTGAAAGAACTCATAAAACTAATGCCCTTTTGAGGTAGCATCAGTTTTTGTTTCTTAAATTCAAAATTATAAAAAGGTGTTCAATAACAAACTCAAGATATTAAACGATCCTATATACGGTTTTATTACAATTCCTAGTGAACTTATTTTCGATGTGATACAACATCGTTATTTTCAACGCTTAAGACGTGTGTCTCAAATGGGATTAACGTATTTGGTTTACCCAGGTGCGCATCATACCCGTTTTCANCATGCATTAGGATGCATGCATTTGATGAGTGAAGCAATTAAAGTATTGCAATTTAAAGAGGTGCAAATTTCAGAAGATGAAGCCACGGCTTTATTGTTAGCTATTTTATTGCATGATATTGGTCATGGTCCCTTTTCACATGCTATGGAACATAGTATTGTTGAGGGCATTACTCATGAAGAGATTTCACTGAAATTCATGAATGCTTTGAATGATGAGTTTGATGGGAAGCTGTCATTGGCAATTCAGATTTTCAAGGGAGATTATCATCGTTATTTTTTCAATCAATTGATAAGTAGTCAGCTAGATATGGATAGGGCTGATTATCTAAAACGGGATAGTTTTTATACAGGTGTAGCAGAAGGAAACGTGAATTCGGAACGTATTATCACAATGTTGAATGTTGTTGATGATGAATTGGTAGTAGAGGAAAAAGGAATTTATTCTGTAGAGATATTTTTATTAGCGAGAAGATTAATGTATTGGCAAGTGTATTTGCATAAAACAAGTTTAGTTGCTGAGAGTTTATTGGTGAGAGTCTTAAAGAGAGCTAAGGAGTTAGTAGAGAGTGGAGTTGTGGTAGATGCTAGTAAACCGTTTGATTATTTTTTAAAGCATCAAATTGATGATACTAATTTTAGTGCAACCGAATTGGAAATATTCTCTGCGTTAGATGACTATGATATTGTTTCAGCTATGAAATCATGGATGACTCATAATGATGTAGTATTATCTTATTTATCTAAAATGATTATAAACAGGGAGTTGTTAAAAATCAAGCTAACCAAAGAACCTATTTCTGATGTAGATTTCGAAAAATTGAAACAACAAACAAAAGAGAAATACAACCTGTCTGATCATGAAGTTAATTATTTTGTTTTTCAATCTACAGTAAGTAATCAGGCATATGATACTCAAAAATCAGGAATTAAAATTCTATTAAAAACAGAAGAAGTAATTGATGTTGCGGAAGCGTCAGATCACCTTAATTTAAAGGCTTTATCTAAACCAGTGAAAAAATATTTTGTATGTTATCCGAAAGGAGTGTGAAGTTGAACTCTAACTTGTAATTACGAGTTCATTTTAAAAATTTCAATTTCAATTTCAATTTCAACTTCAATTTATGAATCAATTTTTTATATATTTGCGGATAATGGAATTTACAGCAGAACAAATAGCAGGTATTTTAGAAGGGGAGATTTTAGGAAATCCTGAGGCTAAAGTATCAAAATTAGCAAAAATAGAAGAAGGTGTTGATGGGGCATTAACTTTTTTGGCAAATCCAAAATACACACCATATATATACACTACAAAAGCGTCAGTTACTATTGTTAATAGAGATTTTGTCCCTGAAAAAGAGATAACTACTACATTAATAAAAGTAGATGATGCGTATAAATCATTCTCTAAATTATTAGAATACTATAATCAAGTAAAAAATAATAAAGTAGGAATTGAAAATCCATCTTTTAAAGCAGAAACAGCAACTCATGGAGAAAATGTCTACTTAGGAGCATTTTCATACTTAGGAGAAAATGTGATTTTAGGAGAAAATGTAAAGGTTTATCCGCATGTATATATTGGAGATAATACTAAGATAGGAGATAATGTTACTGTTTTCTCTGGAGCTAAAATATATTCAGAAACTGAAATCGGAAATAATTGTGTTATTAACAGTGGCGCAATAATAGGAGTTGACGGTTTTGGATATGCGCCAGATGAAAATGGAGAATTTCAAAAGATACCACATATAGGAAATGTTATTTTAGAAGATAATGTTGAAGTAGGTGCAGCAGCAACTATTGATAGAGCTACTTTAGGGGCTACAATTATTCACCGTGGAGTTAAACTTGACAATCAGGTACATATAGCACATAATGTAGAGATTGGTTCACATACGGTGATTGCTGCTCAAACAGGAATTGCTGGTTCAACTAAAATTGGTGAATACTGTATGTTTGGTGGGCAAGTAGGTGTTGCGGGACATTTAACTATAGGAAATCATATTAAAGTACAAGCGCAAACAGGTATAGGTCATCGAGTAAAAGACGGTGAAAAACTTTATGGTTCTCCGGCAATTGATTACGGTAACTATGTAAAGTCATATGTGCATTTTAAGAACTTACCTAAAATAGTAAGTCAACTAAATAAATTAGAAAAAAAAATAAACAACAATGAGTAATACTCTTGTAAAACAAAGAACACTTCAAAACGAAGTTACTTTAAAAGGAATTGGACTTCATACAGGTAAAGAAGTTACGTTAACATTTAAGCCAGCTGCTGAGAATCATGGGTATGCTTTTTCTAGAACAGATTTAGAAGGAAGTCCCGTAATTCAAGCAAAAGCTGAATTTGTTACCGAAACACAACGAGGTACTAACCTTGAAAATAAAGGAATTAAAATTAACACTTCAGAACATGTATTGGCTGCCTTAGTTGGATTAGAAGTTGATAACTGTTTGATAGAAATGAATTCGCCAGAACCACCAATTATGGATGGTTCATCGAAATATTTTGTTGAAGCAATTGAAAAAGCCGGTATAGTTGAGCAAGATGCCGAAAGAGATGAGTACATTGTTAAGGAGGTTATTACCTATACTGATGAGGCTTCAGGTTGTGAGGTTATGGTTCTACCTTCTGATGAGTATCAAGTAACTACAATGGTAGATTATGGTACAAAGGTATTAGGGACTCAAAATGCAAGTTTAAAAAAAATATCTGATTTTAAAACTGAAATTGCTGACTCAAGAACATTTAGTTTTTTACATGAAATAGAAACATTATTAGATCATGGATTAATTAAAGGAGGTGATTTAAATAACGCCATTGTGTATGTAGATAAAGAAATATCAGCAGCAACAATGGAGAAGTTAAAGAAAGCTTTCGGTAAAACAGATGTAGCAGTAAAATCTAATGGT
>JABSPO010000048.1 GCA_013214625.1 Flavobacteriaceae bacterium | reverse complement strand
AATATACCATCTCCATCAAAATCTGCAATCACATCATTAATTAACATGTTTTTAAAATTTGAATCTGGTATATTAATTATTACATTTAGACTACAATCTTCTGAATAATCTATATTAGCATCTTTACTCCAATTACCTAATGTTGTTTGGTTTTCTGCATAAACAATATCATCAACTCCAACACAAGTCAAATAATAATTATCACTACAATTAAATGATGTTAATGAAGTATTATTTCCATTTTTAACATTTAAGTCTCTTAACCTATTTCCTTTACAACTCAATATTGTGAGCGATGTATTTAAACTTAAATCTAATCCTTTTAAATCACTATCATCACAGTTAAATATTTCTAAATTAACATTATTACTAGTATTCAAATAAATTAATCCAGTAGAATTACAAACCAATTCAACTAAAGCTATGTTATTACTAACATCCAAGCTAGATAAATCCCCCATATCAAGTAAATGTAACTTTACTAAACTTGTATTAGAACTAATATCCAAACTATAAGCATCATTTTCCTGTATAATTAAACTTTGTAAATTAACAAATACCTCTATACCTACAAATGAATTTATCTCAACTGAACCTGGTATTTTTAACGACATTACAGCTTCTGCTTCTGAAACTTGAATTTCTCCATCATTATTAGTATCTACATCTCCGTCATAAGTACCATCTCCATCAAAATCAGCTACAGTATCATTTATCAATGCATTCTTAAAATTCGCATCTGGAATATTTACAATTGGGTCTTGTGCTTGAGAAAAAGAAAATGTTACTAGTGCTATTAGTAGAATATAATATTGTTTCATATTAAGTTAGTTTTGAATATTTCACACGAATATAGGCTTTTTGAATTTAAAATAAAACCGAAAAATTATAAATGTAAACGTCATTACGAGCGAAATGGAATGGAGCGAAGTAATCTGATAGTCGAAACACTACTACTTAAATAAAAAAGTTACTCTTTACTATGCGATCTAACTACTGTATAAACAGATTGCTTCCCACTTCGTACCTCGTGGTCGCAATGACGTATGATTAAGAGCGGAGTCAAACGGAGCGAAGTAATCTCCCAGTCAATACACGTCATTTCGAAGGAGGTACGTCCCGATAGCTATCGGGAGAAGCAATCTCACAGTCAACACACTACTACCTAGAAAAAAGTACTACTATTTACTATATTCCCTGACTACTGTATAAACAGATTGCTTCGCTACGCTCGCAATGACTTGGAATTACTTCTCTCGTAATGACGCGTCATTTCGACCAAAGGGAGAAATCACATAAGAGTAAGCACCTGCTGATTGGGTGAGATTTCTCAACCGCTACCGCTCATTTCGAAATGACAACCTATTCTCCCGTACTCACTCTTATGAAATTTCTCAGTCGTACCTCCCCTGCCTGCGGATAGGCATGTTCGAAATGACACTCCTTCATCATTCCGTATTCAAATTTCGATATTCATCATTCTTACTCTGCCATCTTGACACCACAACTACATTGGTACTCTATTTGACTATTGTACTAACAGAAAACAAATAGTTAATTCGAATTGATCTAGTAGTTGAAGTAATGAGAACTTCTCTATACAATTTTCTATCGAAAATCACTCGAAGTGACGTAATTTAAAAAACATACAAAAATGGCAAAAGGAAATATTAATGTATCGGTAGATAACATCTTCCCATTAATCAAGAAGTTTTTATACTCTGATCATGAAATCTTTTTAAGAGAGTTAATCTCAAACGCAACGGATGCTACTTTAAAATTAAAGCACCTTACTCAAATTGGAGAATCTAAAGCAGATTACGGAAATCCAATTATTGAAGTGAGAATTGATAAAGAAGGTAAAAAAATTCATATCACCGATCAAGGTTTGGGGATGACTACTGAAGAGGTTGAAAAATACATCAACCAAATCGCTTTTTCTGGAGCTAATGAGTTTTTAGAGCAGTATAATGATAAAGGAGAAGATACTGGAATTATCGGACATTTTGGTTTAGGGTTCTACTCTGCTTTTATGGTTGCTGAAAAGGTAGAATTAATTACGAAAAGTCATAAAGACGAACCTGCTGCTATTTGGACTTGTGATGGTTCTCCTGAATTTACTTTAGAAGCACATGACAAGACTGATAGAGGAACTGAAATTATTTTACATATTGCTGAAGATTCTTTAGAGTTTTTAGACGATCAGAAAATATCTGGCTTGTTATTAAAATACAACAAGTTCATGCCTGTTTCAATTAAATTCGGAACAAGAGAAGAAACGTTACCATTACCTGAAGATGCTGATAAAGATGCTAAACCAGAAACGGTAACTGTTGATAATATCATCAACAACCCTAATCCAGCATGGATTAAACAACCTGCTGATTTAAAGGATGAGGATTACAAAGGATTTTACCAAGAGTTATATCCTGCACAGTTTGAAGAGCCATTATTTAACATTCACTTAAATGTTGATTATCCGTTTAACCTTACCGGAATTTTATATTTCCCTAAGATGACGAATGATATTACTTCACAAAAAGATAAAATTCAGTTATACCAAAACCAAGTTTTCGTAACGGATAATGTGGAAGGAATTGTTCCTGAATTTTTAACGATGTTACGTGGAGTTATTGACTCACCAGATATTCCGTTAAACGTATCGCGTAGTTATTTACAAGCGGATGGTAACGTAAAGAAAATTGCTTCTTACATTACTAAAAAAGTAGGAGATAAATTAAATTCTTTATACAAAAACGATAGAGAAAGTTTTGAAGCTAAATGGAACGATATTAAAATCGTTATTGAATACGGTATGTTATCAGAGCCTAAATTCTTTGAAAAAGCTGATAAATTTGCATTATACCCTACAGTAGATGGTAAGTATTTTACTTTTGAGGAATTAATCACTAAAATTAAGGACAACCAAACTAATAAGGACGGTAAAACTGTTATATTATACACATCTAACAAAGATGAACAACACAGTTATATACAAGCAGCTACAAGTAAAGGATATGAAGTAATATTATTAGATTCTCCTATTATATCTCATTTAATTCAGAAATTAGAATCTGAAAAAGAGAATGTTACTTTTGCTCGTGTTGATGGTGATCATATTGACAAGTTGATCAATAAAGACGAAGAGCAAATTTCTAAGTTATCAGACGAAGAAAAAGAGACTTTAAAAACAGCTTTAGAAGTTGTTGTTCCTAAAGAAAAATATACGGTACAATTAGAAGCAATGGCTTCTGACGCTACTCCGTTTATGATTACTCAACCAGAATTTATGCGTCGTATGAAAGAGATGCAACAATCTGGCGGAAATGGAATGTTTGGAAACTTCCCAGAAATGTACAATTTAATTGTAAACTCAAACCATGAGTTAGTTTCTGATATACTAAACGAAAAAGATGCTGCTAAAAAAGAGACTTTAATCAAACAAAGTTTAGATTTAGCGCGTTTATCTCAAGGACTATTAACTGGTGAAGAATTAACAAACTTCATTGCTCGTAGTTATGAGATGATCAAATAACAGGCATAGCCTGATTTATTTAAAAGAGAATGTCTGAAAAGAAATCTCTATTAATATTCAAAAAAGCCACTTCAAATTGAAGTGGCTTTTTTAGTATCTAAAAGTAACCTTATCTTAGCCTAAAATTATATTAGTATGTTAACCCCAATTAAAAAAAAACACCTTCTTTTAGTACTATTTATTCTATGGACTAAACAACACGTTTATTCACAAACTATTGGATTAGTACATCATACCACTGAAGTTTCTGATGGATACATTCTTTTCACTCCTTCTTTTAATAATAAAGTCTATCTAATTAATAATTGTGGAGAAACTGTGAATGAATGGACTTTTAATGAACAACCTGGATTAACATGTTATCTTTTAGAAAATGGAAATTTATTACGTGCAGGTAAAAATTATCTTGAAACTAGAGATTGGGATAATAATATTGTTTGGTCTTTTGATATGGAAACTGCAGGGTACAAACAACATCATGACATCGAACCATTACCTAATGGAAATATTCTTTGCATATTAAATGACATTTATTCAAGTTCTGAAATGGTTTCCGCAGGAAAAGACCCTTCTTTCGTGAACAATCAAGTTAAGATTGATAAAATTATTGAATTACAACCAATTGGAAATAATAACGCTGTAATTGTATGGGAATGGAAATTTATGGATCATCTAATTCAAGATTATGACAACACAAAGTTAAATTTTGGAAATATTATTGATCACCCAGAACTTATCGATTTGAATTTCAACGATCTGAGTAGCGACATTACACATGTAAATGGAATCGACTACAACTCCAGTTTAGACCAAATCATTCTTTCTGCAAGGCATATGAATGAATTATATATCATTGATCATAGCACAACTACCTGGGAAGCCGCAAGCCACTCTGGAGGGAATGCCAATAAAGGTGGTGATATTTTATGGAGATGGGGGAACCCTCGAGCATATAAACAAGGAACAACTTTAAATCAGAAACTGTTTTTACAACATGATGCAAAATGGATAGAAACTGGTTATACAGATGAAGGAAAAATATCCGTATTTAATAATGACGGTGATGGTAGTGCTGCATTTAGCTCTGTTCATATATTAACTCCTGACATCGTTAATAATATTTACCAGAAAGAAAACAATATTTTTAAACCTTCATCTTTTGAATGGTCATGGCAAGGTTCTATTTTAGGAAGTATAGTGGATGAAGGTAGAAAATCTGGAGCTCATTCACTACCCAACGGAAATTTTATAATCACAGAAACTAGCGCAGGAAGAATATCCGAAATCAAGAAAGATGGAACTTTAATTTGGAGTTATGTAAATCCTACAGGAGCTGGTACTAATATTTATAATCAATTTGTTACCCCTACAAGCGACAACAATCTATTTAGAGGAGAAAAATACCCTAGTAATTATATCGGTTTCTCTGGGAAAAATTTATCACCTAGCGGGATTATTGAAAATCAAAACTCTACTTCTACTAGCTGTATTAATTCATTAACTATCGATGAAATTGAATTAAAAACTATTAAAATAAAGAATCCTTCAGAGCATAACATTATTCAATTTAATAAAATAGTTAATTTAGATTCTGTAACCATAATTGATTTAAATGGTAAAATAGTTTCTGAGCATTTGAACTTAAAAAGTGATCATATTACTGCTACACTTGAACCTTCTATTTATTTTTTAAAACTTAAAAAGAAGAACACAGTTCAATACCTAAAGATTTTAATAAATTAGAGTATCATTATTTCAGATGAAAAAGATACTGCTTAAAAAAAAAATTAATTAAACAAAGTTTAAACTTAGTACTTTTATCTCAAGGACTATTAACTGGTGAGGAGTTAACAAACTTCATTACTCGTAGTTACGAGATGATCAAATAACAGGCATAGCCTGATTTATTTAAAAGAGAATGTCTGAAAAGAAATTTCTATTAATATTCAAAAAAGCCACTTCAAATGAAGTGGCTTTTTTACTTTATACTATCCTATATTATTTTGCGTTATATTTAAGAACTAAACCTCCTTTATTTTATGAAAAACCAACTCATCTTAGTATGCCTATTCATGGCAGTAATTTCTTGTAAAAAAGATACCTCACAAAAACAAGTAACAAAACCTGCTTTTAATATTTCTTTTCCTGAAAGTTTTAAAATAAAATCGATCAGCATTCCGCATAAAGGAAAACATAATTGGATGTTTTCTAAAAAAGACTCACTTGATGGTTTAACGAAATTAGAAAGAGATATTGATTCTCCTCAAATTGTATCCATCTATGATGAAAACTATACCAATTATAAAATATTTGTAGAGCCCAATTCAAAACAAGTTATTGTAGCAAAAAATTCTTCTTTTTTTATATCTGGAAAGGATAGTATAGCTCAATCGTTTCTAAATTCCTGCTCACCTATTACCTATAAGGGTATAATGCAAAACCCCGATTATTATTCCTACAAAAACAACACCGCTAATGACGCTCTTAAAGGTTATAAAAAGTATATTAATAAATACCAATTAAAATTAGATTCTCTTTCAAACAAAAAGCTAATCAGTACTAGTTTTAAAAAACAACTAGATAACGATTTATTTGCGGCAGAAGTATTTTCAAAAGCCAATATATATACTGGGCTTTTTTGGAGAACTACTTTACCCGAACAAAATGAATCTTATTTAAACAAACTACCCGATTCAACATTCAACAACTGGAGCACTTTCTATAAAAACTACCCAATTGAAGACTCTGAGCTAATAAAAAAAATGTTTTGGTTTTACTATGCTGAAAATTACATTTTCGTTTTTAACGGCAAAGCTAAAGATAAAAAAGAATTCGATTATGATGCTCCAAGTTATCATATTGATAAAATAAACTATGCAAAAACAATTATCAAAGACCCTAAAACTCTTGAATATTTTATTACTTGTTATTTGTTTGATAAATGTCAGCAAAATCGCTTTGAAAAAAGTTTAATCTCTATTTATAATGATATTCAAAAACAGTTTCCTAATAGTGACTATTTACAATTTATAACTCCTGAAATAAACAAGATTAAAGAGTATCATAAAAAGATTGAGGCCGATTATAATGAAGAAACTGTGTTTATTAATGAATATGAAAACGTTGATTCATTAGAGGAACTAATTAGTCAATTTAAAGGAAAAAATATCTATATAGATGTTTGGGCAACTTGGTGTGGCCCCTGTAAAGACGAATTTAAGCACAATAGAGAACTTAACCATTTTTTAAAAGAGAATGATATAGAAATGATTTACATCTCTTTTGATAAAGAAAGAGGCCATAAAAAGTGGTTAGAAATGATTAAGTATTATGATTTAAAAGGAGATCATATTAGAAATAATGATCAGTTGTATGATAACTTAATTGTTGAATACCAAAATAACGGAAGCATAGCTATCCCTTGGTATATGATTGTTAATAAAGAAGGAAAAATAGTTGAACGACATGCAAAGCGTCCAAGTGACAAAGAAGAATTGTACAAACAACTTCAAGAAACCCTAAACTTATAAAATAATATATAGTTTACGAGTCTTAAAAAAAGCCACTTCATTTGAAGTGGCTTTTTTTGTAACCTACAATTCTTCTTTGTCGTCCTACAAGAAACATCATTAATTATCAATCAAAAATCTAGCACATGAAAAAAATCAATTTAATTAAATTATTTACTGTTGTTCTCTTTTGCTTTTTAAGCTTTGGGTATTCACAAAATCTCACTTCAAAAATTGACGCACTACTTGAAACTAAATTTAAAAACAATGGACCTGGTGCAACCGCACTTGTTTCAAAAGGCGGGAAAGTTATTTATCGTAAAGCATTTGGCAAGTCTAACTTAGAATTAGATGTACCTATGATTCCTGAAAACGTTTTTCAAATTGGCTCAATGACGAAACAGTTTACAGCAGTTTCTATTTTAATGCTTTTAGAACAGGGGAAATTAGCCTTAAACGATGATATCACAACCTTTATTCCTGACTACCCAACTCACAACAAGAATATCACCATACACCATTTACTAACACATACTTCGGGTATTAAAAGTTACACTTCAATGCGCGGTCTTAGAGATATTGCTAGAAAAGATCTTGAGCCTCTTGAATTAATCGATTTTTTCAAGAATGAACCTATGGATTTTAATCCTGGAGAAGAATATAAATACAATAACTCTGGTTATATTATACTGGGTTACATAATTGAAAAAGTTTCAGGAATATCATATGCTGAATTTGTTGATACAAACATATTTAAAAAAATAAACATGTCTTCCTCTCTATATGGTAGCAAATCGAAGATTATTAAAAATAGAGCTTCTGGATACCAAAAAAGAAGTGACTATAGAAATACAACATATATAAGTCTTACTTTACCATATGCAGCTGGATCAATTATGTCAACCGTTGATGATTTATTAAAGTGGCAACAAGCAATTTCTAATAATACTTTATTACAACCAGAAACCATAAAAAAGGCCTTTACGAATTATACTTTAACCAACGGTACCAAAATCAATTATGGTTACGGATGGAATATAAATGATATTAAGGGCACATCAACAATAGAACATGGTGGCAGCATATTTGGATTCAAATCTATGGGGGTATATATCCCAACTGAGGATGTATATGTTATTGTACTTTCAAATTGCGATTGCAACTCCCCTACAACTACTGCTCTTAAAATAGCAGCCTTAGCAATAGACAAACCATTTCCTGAAATAAACAACGCTGTAACACTTACTTCTACGAAATTAGAACAGTGGGTTGGAACTTATGAATATGATAATGGCGTTATTAGACATTTAAAACTAATAGATAGCCAACTATATAGCCAAAGAGAGGGAGGTAGTGATTTTAAAGTATATCCGATAAGTGAAAATCGCTTTTCTTTAGAAGATGGGTTATCTGAATTGATTTTTTCTAATACTAAAGACACAAAAAAAGTTCAATTTAAAAGTAGAATTAAATCATCCTTTGGAACTGAAAAAGTGTTAAAATAAAAATAATAAAACAATTTACATAATCAAAAAGCCGATTAACAATATTGTTAAACGGCTTTTTGATTTCAAACTTCAATAACATAAACTTACTCGAAACTAATTCGATTATCAAAATGCTTTTTAAGCAATGGTATTTGAATAAATAACATCAAGGCTAAAACAACAGTAGCATACAATACTGTTTTAGAAAAAGATATTTCAGAAAATATACTAGCCATATTAAAACTAGGTGCAAAACTAAAATCAACATTTGTGAACCAACCAATACTTTCCGAAGTACTTCCTAATAATAGATAAGCACATACAACTATAAAAATAACGGCTATAATAAACCAAGTTTTTTTAGATATTAACGGCGTATAAATAGTGCTTTCACTTTGTTTGGCTGCAACATTAATGTTTGACATTATATTTGCTGTAAAATCCAATGAAGGGGCTTCCAAATTAGACGCTGTTATTATCTTTTCTGATAATTCATCTAAAAGATTTTCAATATTATCTTTCATAATAATTTATAATTTCTGGTTCCAGTCTTTTCCTTAAAATTGTCGCCAATTTTTTACGACTTCTAAAAAGTTTTACTTTTACATTGGCAGTTGATATTCCAATAACTTTTGAAATTTCTTCAATGGATTGCTCTTCGAAATAATATAAAGTTAACAAAAATCCTACATCACTTGGCAACAATTGCAAACAGTCATGTATTACTTGTTTCCGTTCCTGTGCTATTAATTTATCTAAAGCATTGTCTACTGTAATCACCTGATGTTCTGTAAACTCATCTATAGTAACAACTATGGGGTCTCGTTTTTGTTTTCTAATTTTATCCAAACATGTGTTATAGGCAATTCTATAAATCCAACTCGAGAATTTCGATTCTCCCTTAAATTTAGCCAACGATTTAAATACTTTTAAAAAAGTATCTTGCGATACCTCTTCTGCTTCTTCTTTGTTTTTAAGCATCCGTATCGCTAAAGTGTATACTAAATCCTTATATCGATCTACCAACACAGTAAAAGAATTAGTATCTCCTTGAGTAATCTTAGTTATGTAGTACTGATCGTCTTTTATTGTCACTTAATAAGTATCGTTAGTTTATTTGTTTGACTACAATTTATACGTTTTGGTTACACAAAATTAAAAAATAATTTAAAAAAACTGTAACCAAACAATAAAAAGCTTCGTCATAAGCTATGAACAAACAAAATAATCATCATAAAAAAACGAACAATCATGGGATCAGAAGTAATTATCATACCAAGCATGTTTGCAGCAATATTTGCTCTTGCATACTTACATTATTCAACAAGAAATAAAGAACGACTAGCATTAATAGAAAAAGGAGCAGACGCCTCCATTTTTGTTAAAGGAAAAATGCATGCTGCACCCGTATGGAAAGTTATTATATTAAACTTATCATTATTATTAATAGGTATTGGTATTGGTATTTTTATAGCATCTATCCTTCATTTCAATTTAGGCGTAGATGAAGATGTTGCTTACCCAGGAACTATTTTCTTGATGTCAGGTTTAGGGCTGTTTACCGGATTTAATATGACAAAGAAATTAGAGGACTAATCTATTAACTATTTTTTAAACAAAAAAGCCGCTTCAATTGAAGTGGCTTTTTTGTTTAAATATTTGGGGTATTGATACTATCTTTAGAATTACATTTCCTTCTAATGTCCTCATATGCAACATACTTTATATAAGGCAAAACCTGTGCCAAAACTATACATCCATATCTACACATTTTTTTGTACCTTTATATTATGTCAGTATTAACACAAAAATTACAGCTCCAAAAATTTGAGGAAGTTTATATTTTAAATAAACCTTCTGTATTTAGCGATGAGTTTAATTCTGAAAAATATTCAGAATCTTTATTACACACTTCTTGTGTAGACTGCGCTTTAGTTTTTGTACGCTCCAAAGATAGTTTTATCAATCAAATGCTTACGTTATTTCCAAGGTTACAAGATACCTCTACCCTATGGATTGTATACCCAATAGGAACTACAAAAAAAGAACTGGCAAATTTACATATTGAATTTGATTGGGATTTCCTTGGTGATTATAGACTACAACCTACGCGACAAATAAATGTGAATAACAATTGGAATGCCATTAAGTTAAAAAAGGCTATATCGTAAATATTCAACAATATCAGTTACATAAAAAAAGCGAGATAAACTTTTAAGTTAATCTCGCTTTACTATTTTATTTGAGTATAAACTCACCTGCTACATCAATAATCATTATTCTTTACTCTAGTAGCGAAGCGGTCTTTACTCTAAGGTAATTCTATTTAAAAAATGAATCTACAAATTCATATTTATTAAACACTTGTAAATCCTCAATACCTTCTCCCACTCCAATATATTTTACTGGAATTTGAAACTGATCAGATATACCAATCACTACTCCTCCTTTTGCGGTACCATCTAATTTAGTAACTGCTAAAGAAGTAACATCAGTAGCTGCTGTAAACTGCTTCGCTTGCTCAAAAGCATTTTGACCTGTAGAACCATCTAAAACTAATAATACATCATGAGGAGCATCTCCTACGACTTTCTGCATTACTCTTTTTATTTTAGTCAGCTCATTCATTAAGTTCACTTTATTATGTAACCTACCAGCGGTATCAATAATAATTACATCAGCATTTTGCGCCACTCCTGATTCCAAAGTATCAAAAGCCACTGAAGCAGGATCACTTCCCATTGCTTGCTTTACCAAAGGCACATCTACTCTATCAGCCCATACTTGTAACTGTTCAATTGCAGCAGCTCTAAAGGTGTCTGCAGCACCAAGAACAACATTTAATCCTTGCTTTTTAAACTGGTATGCTAACTTACCTATGGTAGTTGTTTTACCAACACCATTTACTCCAACAACCATTAATACATATGGTTTGTTATTGGCTGGTATACTAAATTCCGTTTCTTCTCCAGAATTAGTTTTCGACAATAACGCAGCTATTTCTTCTCTTAAAATTCCGTTCAACTCATCAGTACCTAAATACTTATCTTTCGCTACACGAGCCTCAATACGTTCAATAACTTTTAAGGTCGTATTTACACCAACATCACTCGATACTAAAATTTCTTCCAAATTATCTAAAACGTCATCATCTACTTTAGATTTCCCAGCTACTGCTTTACTTAATTTTGAAAGGAAAGAACTTTTAGATTTCTCTAAACCTTTGTCTAAAGTCTCTTTCTTTTCTTTGGAAAATATTTTTTTAAAAAAGCTCATAATTTTACGGTATCACTTAATCCTTAAAAAAAAGGGTTAATCCCTCAAGTTTTATCATTGAGGTTATTGATATTATGGATAGCAAAATGATATCCAAAAACTAACAACATGTAACATTGTCAGTAAATACAAAAAGCTACTCTCTAATTTAATTAGAAAGTAGCTCGTAATACTTTTATGTATAACTAAAAAATTATTTTTTAGCTAACCAGTCTTTTACTAATTCTGGTTGCATAACAGCTTCAACAAATGTGTAAGCTCCTGATTTTGGAGATCTCACCATTTTAACTGCTTTAGTTAATCTTTTAGATCCTGTTTGTAACGTTGCTACTGATTTCTTTGCCATAACTAAACTTATTTAATTTCTTTATGAACAGTCATTTTCTTCAAGATTGAGTTAAATTTCTTTATCTCTAATCTATCAGGAGTGTTCTTTTTATTTTTTGTTGTGATGTATCTTGAAGTTCCAGCTTGACCTGAAGCTTTATGCTCTGTACATTCTAAAATCACTTGTACTCTATTACCTCTCTTTGCCATTTCTCTTGTCTTTAAACTTTATATTATTTGTTTAAAAATCCTTTTGCTCTAGCATCTTTGATTACTGCAGCAATTCCTTTTTTATTAATAGTTTTCAATGCCGCAGCAGAAACTTTTAATGTAATCCACTTATCTTCTTCTGGAATGTAAAAACGTTTTTTCAACAAATTCGCGTGGAATTTACGCTTTGTTCTATTCATTGCATGAGAAACATTGTTCCCAACCATTGATTTTTTCCCAGTAAGTTCACAAATTCTTGACATCTATACTTTCTTTAATTATTTCTAAACGAGGTGCAAATTTAGAGCTTTTCATCTATTACACCAAGGATTTACTTAAATTATTTTAAGTATTTTTTATTTATATTCTTTTCACTCTTATTCAAAATTGGTAACAGTAACAAATACTGCTATTTAGCATTCAATATTTCTTTTCGAAGTAATTGCAATGCTTTATTTTTTGCACGCTGAATTACCTTAAATCTGTTTTTTCCGAAATTAAATTCTTCTACAACTACTTTTTCCGGAGTTGCTATAGCTATAAAAACAGTTCCTATTTCCGCCGCTGCATCCCCTTTTTTTGGACCTGCATTACCAGTTGTTGCAATTGCGTAATCCGAATCAAACTTATTTTTAACCGATAACACCATTGCTTTTACAACAGCTTCACTTACTACAGAATACTCTTGTATAATACGCTGATCAATGTCAAGTATACCTGATTTTGAACTTGTATGATACGTCACAACTGCTCCTTTAAAAAAAGCAGACACCCCTTCATTTTGCGTTATACTTGACGCAATTATTCCCCCTGTACAACTTTCTGCTACTGCTAAAGTTTGTTTTTTTTCAATAAGTAAATTAGCGATTGCTATTTCTGGAGAATCTTCATCAAAACCAATAACAACATCCTTAATCTGACTTAATAAGCCTTCTATTTCATTAGCTACTGCCGCTTCAATTTTCTTTTTATCTACCCCAATGGCAGATAATCGCAACTTTACAATCCCTAAACTTGGCAAATAAGCTAATCTAATGAACTCTGGTAAATCATCTTCCCATTCGGAAATTTGCTCAGCTAAAACACTCTCAGCTACACCTTGGGTAATAACTGTTTTATGATAAATATGTGGTGTGTCATATTCCGAAACTAATTTAGGAATCACCTTATCTTTAATGAGCGCTTCCATTTCGTAAGGAACACCAGGTAATGATATAAAAGCTTTATTACCCTTATTAAAATACATTCCAGCAGCAGTTCCGTTTTCATTATGCAACACTATTGCTTTTGACGGCATTAATGCTTGTTGCACATTTGTTTTTGTTAAAATTTTATGCTCACTATTCTTAAACAACTCCGTAATATGTGCTAAAACTGCATCATTCTGAACTAAAGTATCATTAAAGTATTCGCAAATTGTATGCTTCGTAATATCATCTTTTGTCGGACCTAATCCTCCAGTAATAATGATGATATCTGCTCTAGCCTCTGCTTCTTTTAAAGTGATAAGAATATGTTTTTTTTCATCTTGTATTGAAGTAATTTGACAAACTGAAACTCCAATTTTATTTAATTCCTTGGCTATAAATGCTGAATTTGTATCAACTATTTGGCCTATTAGAATCTCATCTCCAATAGTTATAATTTCTGCTTTCATACATATAAAGCTTCTAATTAATAATTAAAATTATTCCATAGTTATATTGAAATCCGATTTAAGTTCTGATACAACTGCAGTAATAACAGCATTAACACGCTCCTTTTCAGTTGAAACATCATCATTTCCTTTTTCGAATTTCCCCCAATCCTGAAGCACAATAACATCCTCTAATATTGCGATATCAAACATTTGAATTGTTGGCTTAATCTTGTGTGCATTTTGATACACCTGAGAGAAATTTTTAGAATCAATCCCTTCGTTAATTTGAGTAATTGCCTCTGGAACCTCTTCTAAAAAAGCAGCAGCAATAGCCGCAACAAAATCTTCGTCTCCTGAAGCTAATTCTCTAACTTTATCTAATTTATAATTCACTTCCATAAACACTATATTTTTATAAATATAAAACAGTTATTATACTATATACCCTACCAAAATTCTACTTAACACGAATTGAAAATAATTTTTCAGCTTCTAAAAAACCTTCTAAAGTGTCATTTGCCGTAACCTTTCCTACTCCTGCTGGTGTTCCTGTAAAGATAATATCTCCTATTTTTAATGTGAAATATCGTGATACATACGCGATAATTTCATCTATTTTCCACAACATATTTGCTGTATTCCCTACCTGTACTTTATCTCCGTTTTTTTCCAAATGAAAATTAAGCATATCCATAGATTCAAATTTAGTTTTATCAACCCAATTTCCAACTACAGCAGCACCATCAAAACTTTTTGCCTTTTCCCAAGGCAATCCTTTTGCTTTTAATTTAGCTTGCAAATCTCTTGCCGTAAAATCGATTCCTAAACCAATTTGACTGTAGTATTTGTGAGAAAACTTAGAGTCAATATACTTTCCTATTCTGTCAATCTTTACTAAAACCTCAACCTCATGATGCACATCATCACTAAAGTCAGGAATAAAAAAAGGCTGCTTCTTTAATAATATAGCAGTGTCAGGTTTTAAAAAAACTACTGGCTCTGTTGGTTTTTCATTTGCCAACTCTTCAATATGATTCGTATAATTTCTACCGATACAAATTATTTTCATTTCCTTATTTTTATTGTTTTTCAATGATCACATGTAACCTTTGATAATTAAAATAATCATAGTCTTTAGAAGTTAATAATTATTTTAATCATGCCAGTTTCATATACTAAAACTTATTTGTCAGTTGACGTAACTTAATTGCCGTCAATACTTTTTTAGTATATAATGGAAAGTCTGCATTTTGAATCCAATTGTAATATCCTGGCTCACTCTGTAATACATCTTCAACTAATCTACCTTTATGTTTCCCGAAACTAAACGCCTCCTTGTTATCCTTATTAAACACAATAAACCCAGCAAAATCAGCACTTTTTTTACGAGTGCTAAATTCACTTAACTCTTTTATGGTGTTATCCAAATCAGGATAACGCTCCAGCTGTGCTAATAAAATTTCATATGTTGCATTAGTATCTATTGCTGCAGAATGCGCTCCTTCAAGCTCTTTACCACAGTAGAATTTATACCCTGCACTTAAAGTACGTTGCTCTTTTTTATGAAAGATAGTCTGTACATCTACAGTTACCGTATTTTTCATATCAAAATCAATTTCTGCACGTAACATCTCTTCTGCCAATAATGGAATATCAAACCGATCAGAATTAAATCCTGCCAAATCGGTATCTTTTATCATTTGATATACAATTGGAGCTAACTCTTTAAAAGTTGGTTCATTAGCAACTTTTTCATCAGAAATCCCATGAATAGCAGTAGTTTCTGCGGGTATTTTCATTTCTGGATTCACCAACCATGTTTTACTTTCCTTATTACCATTTGGAAATATTTTTAATATAGATATCTCTACAATTCTATCCTTAGACACCTGAATACCTGTTGTTTCTAAATCGAAAAAACAAATTGGCTTATGCAATTTTAACTCCATTTATACACTTGTTTACTCACAAATATACAATGAACTCACTTATAATTATTCCTATTGACTACAAAATATTTTTTAAGCTCTATTATATTCTTATTTTTCTATCTACACAAAACAACCGTGTTTCTCAAAAAAATAAACATCCAAAATTAAAAATTCTATTTTTTATCTCAACATAAAAAGCTAAAATGTACTCATGTGTTTTAGTAAATAATACTTAAAAAATCATTATCTTTAGTATGTATGGTTTTTAACTTAATTTAAGGTACTAACTTAAAATCAAACCGATCACCTAAGAGGATTCAATACTTTTAACTGAACTTCACTAGTAATTATTAAAACGGCATCAAATATGAAAAAATTGTTACTCTTAATTTCTTTTACAGTATGTTGTCAACTATGTTTCAGTCAAAACTCGGAGTCAATTACTATCATCCAGAAAAAAACAAAACATCAGATAAAATTATTCGCTGTAAACAATACTCAAAAAACAAAAAAAATATTAGTACAACTAGAAGGCACTGGATTTAGAAGAAAAACATTTGCACCCATCTACAAAACGATTAGTCCAAATGACACCTTGTTATTAACAACACTTATCAAACGCAGTAATACAG
>JABSPO010000047.1 GCA_013214625.1 Flavobacteriaceae bacterium | reverse complement strand
TTTTAGGAGACATTGTAGGTTCTTTTAAATTACTAAAATTAAAATTACTTCCGTAAACAAAAGGAGTGTTCGTTAAGTTAAAGTTCATTCCTGCATATATAGCAACAGATGGAAGTAAGGTTTTCCATGCAAACTTATGATTTGCATGCCAACTGTATAAATTAGGTTTATCTTCTGCCTGACCTTCTTTTTTCTTGTAAGGGTCATAAAATAAATATTTTGCTCCTAATGTGTTTATTTTAAAATTGCTTAGTGATGTTTTGGTGCCAGTAGTATTATCAGTAATACTTCCAAATTGAAAAGCACCACTTAAGTTAATTTCGAAAGCTTCTTTCCAAATTCCATAACGGAATTCATATTCTAATCCAGCACCTCCGAAATCTTGTTTTCTCAATTCATGTTTGTTTTTCATGTACGTTATACCACCTTCGGCTTGTATAACATTTATCCCAACAGCATAGGCTCCAGATGAAGCTCCTGGTCTGTTAGAATTAATAGTCTCTGTATATTGTGCCTGAGCGGTAAAACAACAGGTAAATAAGGAGATAAATAGAACTCTGAATAAAGTCATGGTATATGATTTTGGTGTTTGGTACCTATTAGAGTTCAAAACAGCTCGGTTTATTTATGAGTGTTTTGAAATTTAATTGGTATTGTGGTTATAAAAATACATTTTCTTTTAAAATATAAGGTATGAGTAGTTAAAAAAGTGTTATCAACTTTGTGCATTGCTATTTTTATGTAGTTTTGTAAATAAGCAAAATTAATATTTGAAGTAAAAATAATTAATATCCGAAACGTGAATATTAATTTTGTTAAGAACGATAAATGAGAATACCCACAGGTTGGGATTAAAGAATAAAATAAGCATATGCAATTGATAAGAACTATATTAATTATAGTAGCCGTATATTATGGGGCCAAGTTTTTAATGCGAATTTTGGGGCCTATTTTAATGAAGTATGCTGCAAATAAAATGGAGCAAAAGGTGAAAGAACAATTTGGAAAGCACCAAGCACCACAAGAAAAAGAAACTCCTAAGGAGCCTATTCATAAAATGAAATCCACTAAAAAGGTGGGAGAGTATATTGATTTTGAAGAAATAGAGTAAAACAAAACCAGCTAACCAAATGAACTTTAACTTAAAACAATGTATTCCACATATTGTAGCTATGCTGCTATTTGTAGTAGCTTCATTATTGTATTTTTCTCCTGTATTACAAGGGAAACAAATCAAGCAACACGATATTTCACAATACATTGGAATGTCAAAATCGTTCAAAGATTTTAATAAAACAGCTGATGAAGAAACCTATTGGGCTGATGCTGGATTTGGTGGTATGCCAACATATCAGTTAGGTGCAAAATATCCACATAATTATATTAAAAAACTCGACTTGTTATTGCGTTTTTTACCACGCCCTGCTGATTATGTTTTTCTTTGTTTGATATGCTTTTATGTATTGTTATTGGTAATGAAAGTAGATTGGCGTTATGCATTGTTAGGTAGTTTTGCTTTTGCTTTTTCAACATATTTTTTGGTTATTTTAGGAGCGGGGCATAATTCAAAAATACATGCAATAGCATATTTCCCTTTGGTGTTAGCAGGAATATTTTTAGTATTCCGAAAAAAATATTTATTAGGGTTTATTCTTACTGCTATTGCAATGGGTTTAGAATTAAATGCGAATCATCCGCAAATGACCTATTACCTGTTATTATTGGTATTAGTAATTGGATTAGTGTATTTAATTGACGCGGTTAAAAAGAAAGAGTTAAAACATTTTTTCACCTCAATAGGAATAATGACGGTAGCAGTAATCTTTTCATTAGGATTAAATGCAACTAATTTGATGGCGTCATTAGAATATAAAAAAGAAAGTACAAGAAGTAAAAGTGTACTCACAATAAACCCTGATGGGTCACTTAAAGAAACAACAGGAGGATTAAGTAAGGAATATATTACTCATTGGAGTTATGGGATAAGTGAAAGTTTAAATTTATTTGTCCCTGGTTTATACGGTGGGTCTAATAGTGAGTCGATAAAGAAAGATGCAGTAGTCGTTAAAAAAATGCAACGTATGTTTAAAATACCAGCTAATGAAGCACAAGAATTTGCAGGTCAATTAATGTATTGGGGGGAGCAGCCAATGGTTTCTGGGCCAGCCTATATTGGCGCTGTAGTTATCTTTTTGTTCGTACTTGGGTTATTTTTAGTTAAAGGGCGTTTGAAAAAATGGGTTTTATTCGGAGGGGGTTTATTATTAGTATTGTCATGGGGGAAAAATTTTAGTGTTTTAACCAATTTCTTTATTGATTATGTGCCGTTTTATGATAATTTCAGAGCTGTTTCTTCTATGCAAGTAATTGTAGAATTGGTCATTCCTATTTTAGCCATTTTCGGATTGCATAAATTCTTAAATAACTATGAGCAAAAAGAGGAAAAATTAAAGGCTTTAAAATACACTGTTGGTATTACAGCTGGTTTAGCAATCGGTTTTTATTTGTTGAAAGGAACATTATTTGATTTTGTAGGAAATAGAGATGGAATGCTACGAGAGAGTTATGGACCTGATTTTTTGAAACTAATTAAGGAGCAACGAGAATCAATATTTACTACTGATGTTTTAAGGACATTAATTTTTGTGCTATTAAGCGCAACAGTTTTATGGATGTATTTAAAAGGAAAAGTAAAGGAAAATGTTGTCTTATTAGTTATTGGATGTTTGGTGATATTTGATTTAGTAGGAGTTGATAAACGTTATGTGAATTCAGATAATTTTGTTTCTGCGAGAAGTGTAAATGTACCATTTCAAATTACAGAAGCCGATAAAAGAATACAAGAAGATAAATCGCATTATAGAGTATTAGATTTTAGCACAAATCCGTTTAATGATGCAAGAACATCATATTTTCATAAATCATTTGGAGGATACCATGCTGCTAAACCAAAAAGAGCAGAAGATATTTTTGATTTTTATGTAAGTAAAAACAACATTGGAGTCGTAAATATGCTGAATGTAAAGTATATTATTCAGGACAATAAAGGAAGAAAGGTAGCTTTGAATAATCCGTATGCTAATGGAAATGGGTGGTTTATAGAAGAGTTAAAAACAGTCGCTACTGCAGATGAAGAAATCGTTTTATTGGATACGCTTAATTTAAAGAAGCAAGCGGTTGTGCAATTTGGACAAGCAGCACTAAAGTCAGCTTATATACTAGATTCGTTAGCATCAATTAATTTGAAGTCATACAAGCCTAATCATTTGGTATATGAAACTTCAAATGCAAATGAAGGATTAGCGGTGTTTTCTGAAATGTATTATGAAAAGGGGTGGAATGCATATATTGATGGGGTGTTAACGCCTCATTTCAGAACAAACTATTTATTAAGAGGGCTGGAAATTCCGAAAGGAAAGCATATTATAGATTTCAAATTTGAACCACAAGTTATTAAGACTGGAAGTAACATTGCATTGGCTTCATCAGCTGGTTTATTGTTACTTGTGTTGGGAGGATTGTTTTATGAGTTTAAGAAGAGGAAGGTAGAATAAATAATAGTAACGCTATTACAAATATTTTTTAGAGGTTAATAGTTATTTACATATCGTAAAAAAAATTAAACGTTCTCTCCTTCAGGGAGAGGTGTCTGAACGACAGAGAGGGAAGTATGAACAAAAAAGTACTAATCATAACATATTACTGGCCACCAGCAGGTGGTCCAGGGGTACAACGTTGGTTGAAGTTTGTGAAGTACTTACCTGAATTTGGAGTAGAACCAATTGTCTATTGCCCAGAAAACCCTAGTTATCCTTTATTGGATGATGATTTGGTAAAAGAAGTTTCTGATAAGGTTACCATATTAAAACAGCCAATTTTTGAACCGTATCAATTAGCCTCAATTTTTTCCAAAAAGAAAACAAAAACAATTGCTTCAGGGCTTATAAATACAAAAAAACAAACACTAGTAGAAAAGTTGTTATTATACATTAGAGGTAATTATTTTATTCCTGACGCACGTAAATTTTGGGTAAAACCTTCTGTGAATTATTTGTCTAAATACATTCGAGAGAATGGTATTGAAACCATAATAACTACAGGTCCACCACACAGTTTACATTTAATAGGCTTACAGTTAAAAAAGCAATTAAATATAAATTGGATTGCTGATTTCCGTGACCCTTGGACAACTATTGGATATCATGATAAAATGAAATTATCAGTTGCTTCGCAACAAAAACACAAACTATTTGAAAAAGAAGTATTAGAAACTGCTGACAATATTTTGGTAACAAGTCCTTCTACTAAAACAGAATTTGAAGTCATTACTCAGAAACCAATAACAGTGATTACTAATGGTTTTGACGATGTAAAAGTGAAACGATTTCCATTAGACACTAAGTTTACGTTGTCTCATATAGGATCATTATTATCAGGAAGAAACCCTAAAGTGTTGTGGGATTCAATAGCAGAATTGTTACAAGAAAACATTGATTTTAATACTCATTTTGAACTTAAATTAATAGGAGCTGTGAGTAATGATGTATTAGCGTCCATAAAAGAATGTGGTTTAGTAAATCATGTAAATGTAATGGGATATATTTCTCATAAAGAAGCTCAGATACAGCAGCGAGTATCACAAGTATTGTTATTAATTGAAATTGATTCTCCTATAACTAAATGCATTATCCCAGGGAAGTTATTTGAGTACTTACAATCAAACAGACCTATTTTAGGTTTTGGGCCTGAAAAGGCGGATTTTAAAGCAATTATTGCTCATACAAATACTGGTAGTTCATTTGGTTATGAACAAACAGAAAAGAAAGCTATAAAAGCTAAATTGCGTTCTTGTTTTGAAGCATATCAAAAAGAAAATTTAGATGTAAATGGAACTGGTATTCAACAATACCATCGAAAAAATCTGACTAGTAAATTAGCAGAAATTCTTCCATAACTATTTAAAAATGTGATTTTTTAAACATATGTTTAGTGATTAGTAGGAAATCCGAATCATTTGTCTACCAAAGTAGTAGGGTTAATAAAAAAAGTGTTTATTTGCTTTGCCCAAATCACTTAAAATGCAAAAATTATTACTCCTATTAGTATTCCCGTTACTAAGTTTTTCTCAAATCCCACAGTATTATTCTGGTATTGATTTTAATCAAACTGGAGACGCTTTAAAAACGCAGTTGACTACTTTAATAACAAATACACATACTACTGAAATTTATTATACTTCTAGTGCTCCTGATGTTTGGGATGCTTTAAGGCTAACTGATTTGGACCCGGACGATGCAACTAATACAAATGTATTATTAATGTATGGTTATGATGATGTTGATTCGATAACTAAAAATGATAGAGTGCGTGATGAAGCAGATTCTTGTCATCAATCTGGATGTACAGGCTTGTGGAATAGAGAGCATGTTTATCCAAAATCTTTAGCAAATCCATCTTTAACAACGAATAATCCTGGAGCGGGTACAGATGCTCATAATTTACGTGCTTGTGATGGGCAAATGAATAGTTCTCGTAATAACAGGCCATACGAAGATGGTTCAGGAGATTCTACAATAACTCCAACTGTGGGTAACTGGTATCCAGGTGATGAATGGCGTGGTGATGTTGCAAGAATGATTATGTATATGTATGTACGTTATCCTAGTCAATGTTTAGCAACCGTTGTAGGAGTTGGTAATACAACGTATTCGGTTGATATGCCAAATGTTTTTTTAGAATGGAATGAAGAGGATCCAGTGTCCTCATATGAAATTAGTAGAAACGATATTTTAGAAGGAATACAAGGAAATAGAAATCCGTTTATTGATAATCCATATTTAGCATCTGTAATCTGGAATGGTCCAGTTGCTGCAGATAATTGGAGTGTTTTAGTAAATGAAGAATTTGCAACTTTAGATAAAATAGTAGTATACCCTACTGTTACTTCGGACTTCGTATATATTAGTGATTCAACTCATAATTCATACAAATATAGGGTAAGTAACAATTTAGGACAGTTATTAAGTAAAGGTGAAACGACTAATAAAATTGATTTGTCTAAATTTTCTAAAGGACTATATTTTGTGTGTTTACAATACCATACGACTCAAAAAACAATTAAAGTTATTTTAAAGTAGAAAATAAACATTTTAGAATATTATAAAAACACAGCCTTTTGGTTGTGTTTTTTGTTTTAGCTATATCACCAATAGTAAGGATAAATAAATACCTAAACGAGGGTATTGTTTATGAGGTCAATTAAAATTATTTTTGAACACCTCAAAATAACACATTTTAATGATTGTTTAAAAGCAATTATGATTCAATTGATTTATTTCAATTGTATTTATAGTAAGTAATTAATTAATATTAAATATATAAAGTAATGAGAGATAAAATTAGAATTGGGGTTCTATTAGTATTGTTTATGAGTTGTAATGTATATTCACAAACAACAGAAAGAAAAGTGCAAAAGCTATTTACAAAGAACATTAAAATAGTAGAGAACTTTTACAAAAACAAAGGCGGGTATAGTCTTGAGTTAAAATCAGCTAGTATATTTTTAACAAAGCTGACTAATATTAAGCCAAATGCATTGTATAGCTACGAAGGGTTGGGGACTTTGTCAGCGTCAGATGTAACTGATTGGAAAAACTGGTATACAAAAAATAAGCACGTCTTGTATTGGGATGATAAATCAAAATCTATTAGAATAAGTAGTCAACTAATTGCTAAAAGTTAAAAGGCTGCTACATCGATTTAAAATTATTATAAAAAAGAAAAGCTCTTTTTGTACAACTGTACATCAAGAGCTTTTTCAAACTAACCAACCAAATCGTTGTTATCTTTTATTCTTTTTATGTTTCTTATTTCCTTTTCTGTAATAATATAAATCATCATCGTAATTTCCGTAATCATTATAATCTCCGGAATCATTGTAGTTATCATGATTGTTATGACCGTGATTGTTTCCGTAATGATTTGTTGAACAGTTATTCACCCCACAAAAATGACATCCCATACTGTGTTTAATAGCTCCAGTAGTTCGGTGTATTCTTCCATTTCTTGAGTAGTAAATATGTAGGCCACCAATATTTGCTAATAAATGGTGATGGTAGTTCATATAAACTGATCCAATACGCTTTATTCTACTATGACTATCATAATTGATAAACACACTTCCTATACGTCTTACGCGTCCTAAATGGTCATGTTCAATACGTACTCCTCTGTCACTATGGTGGTTTCCATGATAAGAAGCGCGAAAGCTCCTTGGAGCGCCATGTGATATATTTATGCTTACACCATGTCCATAACCTCTTGATCTGTGGTGTCTAGGGTGTGTATTGAAATCAAACTCTCCATTAGGGAATACAAAAAATTCTACTCCACGTTCAATAAATTTTAAAGGTTGTGCATAACCGTAGCGTCCAGTTTCTAAACTATTCGTTTGTTTATAATTAGCTACCTCATTTGTATTTGCAAAAGTAAATACTCCTAATAATAGGGCTAGTAATACGATATTTTTTTTCATAACATTAAAATTTAGAATTTACCTACTCATTTTATTTACCATTCAATTTCGAGTTCAAATTAGTAATGGTAATAGCTTTTCGGTTTACGCTATATATGTTATGATTTCCAAAGAACGTGCCAAGAATATTTTATTCTTGTATTTGTATGATGAATACAAGCACAATTACTTACATTTATTTAAGCAATAGTTGTGTGTTATTTAAATAAACAGATATAAACGATAAAGTGTCCTGCTGTATCGTTGAAAGGGTGTAGTACTAAAAATGGATAGCTTATAGTTTATCTTTCAGATAAATTCCTGTAACCGATTTTTTGCTTTTTACGAGTTCTTCTGGAGTTCCTGAAAATAACAGCTCTCCTCCAAAATCTCCTCCTTCAGGACCAAGATCAATAATATTATCGGCACATTTGATTAGTTCCAAGTTGTGTTCAATTACAATAATGGAATGTCCTTTATCTAATAGAGCATTAAATGAAGTTAATAGTTTCTGAATATCATGAAAATGTAAACCAGTTGTAGGTTCATCAAAAATGAATAATACTTTGTCTTTTGTTTTTCCTTTCACCAAAAAAGAAGCGAGTTTAATACGTTGTGCTTCACCACCAGATAGGGTAGAGGAGGATTGTCCTAATTGTACATAGCCTAAACCAACATCTTGTAAGGGTTGCAATTTATTTGCGATTTTAGTTTGTTCGTTGTGTATGAAAAAAACCAATGCATCATCAATAGTCATGGTTAAAATATCATGGATTGACTTACCATCAAAGGTTGCTTCTAATACTTCTTTCTTGAAACGTTTTCCTTTACATACATCACATTCTAAATGAACATCTGCCATGAATTGCATTTCTATAGTAACTTCACCTTCTCCTTTACATACTTCACATCGCCCTCCATCAACATTAAATGAAAAATGCTTTGGTTGATAATTTCTTATTTGAGAAACACTCTGACTAGCAAATAAACTTCTAATATCATCATAGGCTTTAATGTAGGTTACTGGATTAGACCTTGATGAGCGTCCAATGGGGTTTTGGTCAACAAACTCAATACTTTTAATATGACTGTAGTTACCGGTAATACTTGTGAACTCACCTGGTTTTATGCCATAGCCACCTAGTTCCTTATGTAAAGCAGGGTAAAGAATATTTTTGATTAAAGTACTTTTTCCACTTCCAGAAACTCCAGTAACAACGGTTAATGCATCTAATGGAAAAGTAGCATCAATATTTTTCAGGTTATTTTCTCTAGCCCCTTTTATATGAATTTTGTTTTTTGAAACCCTTCGTTTTTTAGGGACTTCAATCTTTAAGGTTTCATTTAAATACTTTGCAGTAAGAGAATCTGATTGTAATAATTCCTCATAAGTTCCAGAAGCAACTACTTCACCACCAAAGGTTCCTGCTTCAGGGCCGATATCTATAATCTGATCGGCTGCTTTCATAATATCCTCATCATGTTCTACCACAATAACAGTGTTTCCTAAATCACGAAGCGATTTTAAAACGGTAATTAGTTTCTCAGAATCTTTTGGGTGTAACCCAATACTAGGTTCGTCTAAGATATACATGGATCCTACTAAACTACTTCCCAAGGAAGTAGCTAAGTTAATACGCTGACTTTCTCCTCCTGATAATGAATTTGATTTTCTGTTTAAGGTAAGATAGTCCAAACCAACATTAGCAAGAAATCCTAATCGGTTGTTAATTTCAGTTAGTAATCGTTTCGCTATTTGGGTGTCATATTTATCAAGCTCTAAAGTCTTGAAAAACGGAATTAAATCCTTGATAGATTTTTCAACTAGGTCAGATATTGAAACATCATTTACTTTTATGTAATTTGTTTCAGGACGTAATCGTTTTCCAAAACACGTATGACATTTTGTTTTTCCTCTATAGCGAGATAATAATACTCTATTTTGAATTTTATAACTCTTTTCTTCTAACTCTTTAAAGAATTCAGTTAAACCTGTAAAGTGGTTGTTACCAGTCCATAATAATTCTTTTTGGCTTTCTGATAATTCAAAATATGGCTTGTGAATTGGAAAATCGAATTTATAAGCACTGTTTACCAATTGGTCGCGATACCAGCTTAAAGTTTCACCTCTCCATGCAAATATTGCATTTTCAAATATAGAAAGCGAAGTATCCGGAACAACCAAAGTAGCATCTAAACCAACTACATCACCATAGCCTTCACAAGTAGGGCAGGCTCCGTATGGATTATTGAAACTGAATAAATGTGTGTTAGGTTCTAAAAATGTAAGCCCATCTAATTCAAACTTATTGCTAAATGGAGTGGTAGTTTTTGTGGTTATATTTTCAATACTGCAATCTCCTTTCCCTTCGTAAAAAGCAACTTGTATGGCATCGGCTAAACGGTTGTAGAAATCCTCATCTTCTTGTTTTAAGATAACTCTATCAACTACTAAATGAATGTTATTAATGTCATCAGAATTTTTAAAGTCATCTATTCTGATAACTTCATTATTCACTTTTATTCTAGCAAAACCTTGTTGTTGTAAGATTTTTACTTTTTGAGCTAGGGTTCTTGTTTCCTCTGCTTCAATTGGCGCTAATAGTAATAATTTGTTATTGTCATCAAGTGTTTTTAAGTAATTGATAACATCACTAACCGTGTGTTTTTTGACTCTATTACCTGTGGTAGGGGAGTAAGTACGACCAATCCGTGCGAATAACAATTTTAAATAATCGTAAATTTCTGTTGTAGTACCAACGGTACTTCTTGGGTTTGTTGAATTTACTTTTTGCTCTATTGCTATTGCTGGAGCAATACCTTTTATATAATCTACTTTTGGTTTGTTTAATCTACCTAAAAACTGCCTTGCATATGATGATAAACTTTCTACATAACGTCGTTGTCCTTCAGCGTATAATGTATCAAACGCTAAAGATGATTTTCCAGAACCAGATAAACCAGTAATTACAACTAGCTTATTCCTGGGGATAACAACATCAATATTTTTAAGGTTATGCAATTTTGCCCCCTTTATAATAATGTTTTCTTTCGGACTAATTTTAGATAAATCTGCTTTTGGCATAATTTGACAACAATGGGTTAAGACTAATTAGCGAAATTACGGAAAATTATGTCAAAACTGATTGGCAATTTATTTCAATATTGGTATATATTATCCATTAATCTAGTAGGATAATACATTATTTTAGTTATATTTGAGTTTACGATTATAAAAACACTGCCTATACAATAGCATTACTTTTAACAAATTTTAGTATTTAAGATAGCTCCTATCTTGATTTGTTTAACCTTAAAAAGTAATGTTATGAGTACAATCACTTCTGATGCCGTATTAGTTAAAGATTATATTAACGGAAATGAAAGAGCACTTGAAACCCTTGTTTTAAGACATAAAAGTAGAGTATATAATTTTATTTATTCAAAAGTTTTAGATAGGGATTTAAGCGAAGATATTTTCCAAGATACCTTTATTAAAGTAATTAGAACATTAAGGAAAGGAACTTATAATGAAGAAGGAAAGTTCTTGCCTTGGTTAATGCGTATTGCTCATAATTTAATTATAGATCATTTTAGAAAAAGCAACAGAATGCCCAAATTTGAGTCGAAGGACAAAGAGTTTGATATATTTTCTATGTTGAAAGATTCAGGAAGAAATGCAGAAAAACAATTGATTGTGGATCAAATATCAGCCGATGTTAGAATGTTAGTTGATGAGCTTCCTGAGGATCAAAAAGAAGTTGTTTACATGCGTTTGTTTAAGGACATGAGTTTTAAAGAAATTGCTGAAAACACCAATGTTAGCATCAATACAGCCTTAGGTAGAATGCGTTACGCTATTATTAATTTAAGACGTTTAGTTGTTCAGTATAATATTGTTTTAACTGAATAACAATAAAAATATTTTTTTTGCGTTTAAAGTTTGTAACCATTAAACTGTTATATGCCAAAACTTTACGCTAAAGGTTCTAAAAAAATGAACAATTTACAACCGAAACAAGAAACAATTAATTTTATTTTAAACTTTTCTAAAGTAATGCACGTAGTGAAAACAAGAAATATGTTGATAGAAGTGCACAAGAATTAGCAAGCTTTAGTTCAGATTTTTGAAGATAAACAACCATCGCATATTTAAGTGTTATTAAGTGCTTTGGTTGTTTATTTATTTTTAGAGTGTTTTTTGTAATATTCATCTAGCACACTTTTTCTACCAATAGTTTTAGTAATAATATCCTCTTCTAAATTCCATCCTCTAGCTTGAGAGTATTCTCTTCCATACCAAATAATTTGCAAGTGTAAGTCATTCCAAATTTCCTCAGGGAATAAGCGTTTAGCGTCTTTTTCCGTTTGTACCACGTTTTTTCCGTTTGTTAAATTCCAACGATATAGTAACCTATGTATGTGAGTGTCCACAGGAAAAGCTGGGATTCCAAATGCTTGAGACAATACTACTGCTGCAGTTTTGTGTCCTACTGCAGGTAGTTCTTCTAGATCTTCGTAAGTTTTTGGCACCTCTCCATTGTGCTTGTCTATTAAAATATGTGATAAACCATAAATCCCTTTTGACTTCATGGGGGATAAGCCTACAGGCTTAATAATTTTTCTAATTTCTTCAATCGATAACTTAATCATGTCATACGGATTGTCAGCCTCAGCAAATAACAAGGGAGTAATTTTATTCACACGAACATCCGTACTTTGTGCAGAAAGTAACACAGCTATTAGTAAGGTATAAGGATCTTTATGATCTAACGGAATAGGTATTTCAGGATAAATTTCCGTTAATGTATTTATAACAAAATTTACTTTTTCTTGCTTATTCATTTAATAGAGTTTAATAGAGTTTAAAAGTACAACGTTTATAGAAAATAAGAGCTAATTATTGTAGGGTTAAAAAACAGATCATATTATTTTGAGTATGGGTGAATATTTTGAGTGAGATATCCACTATTTAATGAATAACTTTTTAACTTTCCATTTTAATACTTTAATACTTTAATACAAAAATAATGAATACACTTAAAGCAGGAGATAAAGCGCCAAATTTTGAAGCATTGGATAATGCGGGGAATACTATTAAACTAACCGATTATGCTGGCAAGAAATTAGTAGTGTTTTTTTACCCCAAAGCAAGTACACCAGGTTGTACAATGCAGGCATGTAATTTAAGAGATAACTATCAATCTTTTTTAGCAAAAGGATATGATGTACTTGGTGTAAGTGCAGATTCTGCAAAGCGCCAACAAAATTTTATTGACAAAAAAGAATTGCCTTTTCCGTTGTTAGCTGATGAAAGTAAAGAAGTGATAAATGCTTTCGGAGTTTGGGGGACAAAAAAGTTTATGGGTAAAGTATATGATGGTATTCATAGAATCACCTTTGTCATTGATGAAAAAGGGATAATAGAAGAAGTAATAGATAAAGTAAAAACGAAAGCACATACAGCTCAAATTTTAGGAGAATAAGTATTATTTCCTCGGATGAAATTGCTCAATTACTTTTGCTAAATGACTTCGGTCAACATGCATATAGATTTCTGTAGTGGTAATGCTTTCATGACCTAGCATTAATTGAATGGCGCTTAAATCGGCGCCATTTTCTAGTAAATGTGTTGCGAAAGAATGTCTAAATGTATGTGGGCTGATGTTTTTATTCAAACTTATTTTTTCTGCTAATCGTTTTACAATAGTAAAAATCATAGCTCTAGTGAGTTGTTTTCCTCTTCTATTTAAAAATAAAGTATCTTCAAAACTTGGTTGTATATTTTGGTGTATTCTAATTTCTGTTCTGTATATAGTAATGTATTTCTGAGTTAATGGGCCGATTGGGACAAAGCGTTCCTTGTTTCCTTTACCGGTGACTTTAATAAAACCTTCTTCAAAAAACAAATCTGATAACTTTAAACTTGTAAGTTCTGAAACACGTAAACCACAACCGTATAGCGTTTCAATAATTGCTCTGTTACGTTCACCTTCAGGTTTACTTAAATCTACTGCAGCTGAGAGTTTATCAATATCATCAACAGATAGTGTATCGGGAAGTTTTCGTCCTATTCTAGGAGATTCAATTAGTTCTAGAGGGTTATCGGCTCTATAATCTTCAAAAAGTAAGTAGTTAAAAAAGCTTTTCAACCCAGAAATTAAACGTGCTTGTGATCGTTCGTTAACCACTTTAGCAACTTGGTAGATAAACTCTTTTAGTGTGTTTGACTCTATTGTAAGGGGGGTGGTATTAATATTATTGTCGTCTAAAAAACGAATGAGCTTAACAACATCTAAGGAGTAGCTTTCTATTGAATTATCAGATAAGCCTCTTTCTAGTTTTAGATAGTGTTTATAATCCGTTAAAGCGCTATTCCATTTCATATCGGTTCTAAAAATACAAAACCTCAAGTAGTACTTGAGGTTTTTGTAAGAATATTTGAAAAGATATTACTTGTTGTCATGTTTTTTATTAGGATCTTTATTATAGTCAACATCTTTGCTGTCTACACGTTTACTGAAATCGGTTTCTCCACCATCTTTTAGTAGGTTGGCTTGTCCACGCCAATCATCACGTAAAATTCTTCCTGGAAAAAATTCAATTAAATCGGTAACATTTTGAATATCTTCATCCGAAAATTTGCTGACCTGATTAAAGGTGTATATTCCAATGGTGTTTAATTTTTTCTCAATAAATGGTCCAACACCACTTATTTTTTTTAAATCATTTTTATCTGCTTCTGTAGCTACGCCAAAACTTGCGAAATTTAAACCTGTTTTTGAAACTGCTTCTCCTGAGCGTTCCATTGTTTTGGTGGCTTTAATTTTTTGAGACGAAAAAGTTGTTTTTGCATGTTCGTTTTTCATATTGTCTGCACCTAGTAATTTTAACCGTTTGTTTTCATCATGACAGCGCTCTAAAGCTTCATTAGAAGATTTTCCGTTTAGCCATCTGGATAAAAAATATCCTAATAAAAAGGATAATAGCATTAAAAGTAGCAAGCACCACCAGTTGATACAATTTTCTGAATTAAATATATGTGACATATATGTTGTGTTTAGTTGTTAATTAGTTTATGATAATTTCTATTCTTCTATTTTTTGCCCTACCATCTTTGGTATTGTTTACTGCAATTGGAGCTAATTCACCTTTGGAGAGTGCTTTAAGTTTTGTTGTAGCAATTCCTTGTGATATAAAATGATTCATCACATTTGTGGCTCTATCACGTCCGATAATTTCATTATCGGATTCATCACCAACACTATCCGTATGACCAGTAATTGTCACAGATTTATTAGGGTGTATTTGAAGGTAGTTTTTTAGGTCGGCAGTATAGGTAAGCAAAGTGTTGTCCGGTATAAACTCTCTTGAATTGAATTTTGTATACAAGGTTTTATGAGAGATACCATTGTCAATTTCTTGCGATTTAGTTTCTGAAATATCTTTAAAGAATAGTTCTATACCACCATTGTAGATTCCTGTTGTGTAATTGTAGTCCTGTTTAGCTCCACGAATACTTATTTTATCGGGGTTAATGCCAAATTTAACTAGTACATTTTTAATATAGTTGGCGCGATCAACACCGAAATTTAAACTATCGTTATTATTTCTCCATTCGCCGTCTTTATACCAACCAACAAGTTGTAATTGTTTGTTTTGATTGTTGTTTAAATAACTAAATATAGAGTCTTTAAAACTAATAGATGATTCTGGAATATGAACACTTGTAGAGTCTTTGAAGATTTTTAATTGGTCTTGAAAAGAGAAAATAGTGTTGCTGTTTTCATTTGTGATATTGAATAAAGAATTAGGAGTATTCAGCTTAGATTTACTAACAGATTCTTTGTCAACTACTTCTTTTTCAATTTGTTGATAAGTGTTGTTTTGGCTTGTTTCACAAATAGGGCAGGAGTAATACCACCACATACCTAAAAACGCCCATAGTAGAAAAATAAGTAAGGAAATAATAAAATTTTTCATAGATAAAAATTAATCAGTTGTATTGAAAGTTACTAATTAAGATTTATATTATAATCGTTGCCAGTGTGTTAATCGACTAAGGATATGTTTTTTACGCTGAAAGGAGCTAGGGAGTAAAGTTTTCGTAGTTTCTGAGTGTAATATGTAAACTGTGATGTTGTTTTCTTTTAATCGTAGCAAATGCAATGAAACTAATATTTTAAAGTAAATTGAAATTCAATACCTTGGAGAGGGGGCTAAGTATGAATTAATCAATATTATTTTTATAATATTAGAGTCATGGGAAAATGAAGCGATTAGTGAGTTAAAACTTAAGGCTCATTTTTAAATTAAATATCCTTGGAGTTAAATAGTTAGGTACTGCATATTGTTGTTTTGTATATACATCACGCACCCAAGTATTAGTAATAGAGTTTTGAACATCAAACATATTGAAAATTTCAAAACCTATTTGAAGCTCTTCTAAATGATGTAACAGGTGCCCTTTTTGAAATTGGTTGTTTTTATCTACTATTACATATGAAAATCCAGCATCTGCACGTTTATAGGCAGGTAACCTATTTTGATATTGATATACATCAGTATAACTTGGAGATCCGCCTGGTACACCAGTGTTATATACTAAATTAATATACACTTTTACACGTGGTAATTTTGGCATATAATCTTGAAATAAGATTCCTAGTTTTAAGCGCTGATCAGTAGGTCTTGAAATATAGCCTCCGTTGTCAATGTTTTCTTCAGTTTTTAAATACCCCAAGCTTATCCATGATTCTGTACCAGGTACAAACTCACCATTTAGTCTTAAATCTAAACCAGTAGCATATGCTTTTGCATTATTTTCAGCAGCATAACGAATTCGTACATTATCAACAGTATATGGGTTTACGTTACTTAAACTCTTATAGTATGCATCAGAAGTAAATTTAAATGGTCTGGACCATAATTTGAAATTATAATCTGCTCCTACTATAAAATGTATAGATTGTTGTGCTTTAACTTCAGGGTTTACCGATCCGTCTGCTCTTCTTAATTCTCTATAGAAAGGAGGTTGGTGATATACTCCAGCGGCCGATCTGAAAATTACATCTCTTTCCCAATTTGGCTTTATTGAAAGCTGCATTCTAGGACTGAATACTATTTGTGAGATAGATTCAATATTATCACCAGAGACGGTCCAGTTTTGAGTTCTTGCACCAATATTAAAAAATAATTCATGTTCCCCGATTAAAAAATCCCTATTGTATTGCGCGAATGCAGCAACACGATTAATGGTTACATCATTTTTAGCTCTTACATTTTGGAAAGGTTCTAAAGGTACTGAATATGATGAGTAGGGTTGGTTATTAGGAGATTCTCCTGGTGGTCGGATAGAAAACCCTGCTGAATCTATTACTTCCCATTCAATAATTTGATCACGAATGTTTTCATAATTGTATTTTACTCCCCATGCATATTTGTTTTGATCATTGGTGTAATCTCCTTTATGTTCAAAGCTATAGATAAGCGCATCTAAATCATTTCTCGCATGGTTTAATTGAGAACCAATTCCTTCAGAAAACTCTACTTCTCCAAAATTATCATCACCAATATTACTGTTCACTTCTCCTAATCGGTATTGCGCTAAAATATCAAAGTATTCCTCTTCAATAGTGTGATATGCACTACCGATAAGTTTTAAATTAACCTTGTCATTTAATTTGTAATTTACTTTAACAGCCCCAAAGTATGAATTGTATTGATCTTTTTCCTGACCGTCATAACTAACTAATAATGCAATAGGATTTTGTAGTGTACCGAAATTAGTTTGTCTTGTTTGTGGTTGGTAATTGTATTTATTAATCGCCAAATTCCCTAAAAAATTGAAGTCTAATTTATCAGAAGCTTTATAGGTTAAAAAAGTTTGTACATCAGTAAACTTAGGGTCGTAATTGGTTTCAGTTTCTTTTGCTTTTACAAACAAACTATTGTCCCTATAACGAACTCCTAATATACCTGATAATTTATTGTTTTTAGAAGCACCTTCAACACTCACGCTTCCTCCTAGTAAACTGGCGTCCAAACTCCCACCAAATGATTTTGGTTTTTTGTAGGTAATATCTAAAACAGAAGAAAGTTTGTCGCCATATTTAGCTTGGAATCCACCTGCTGAAAAGTTAATGTTACTTACTAAGTCGCTGTTGATAAAACTCAGTCCTTCTTGTTGTCCTGAACGAACTAGAAAAGGTCTGTAAATTTCAATTTCGTTTACATAAACTAAATTTTCATCAAAATTACCACCTCTAACATTGTATTGTGAACTAAGCTCATTATTTCCACTAACACCAGCTAGTGTTTTTAAAATATTTTCAACTCCAGCATTTCCTCCTGGGATTTTACGTAGCATTTTTGGTGCAATAGTAATAATACCTTCAATTCGTTCGCGTTTTCCACCAGTAATAATAACGGTTCCTAATTGCTCCTCATTATAGTTTAAAACAGGGTTAAATTCATAGAATTCATTTTCTTTTAAGTTGAATGTTTGTACAACCTGTTTGAAACTGATATGAGAAAACGTAAGAGTAATTTTTTTATTAGCAGGTATTAGAAGCGTAAAGTCACCATCCTTAGATGTTTTTGTTCCTTCAGTATCGTAAGTAATTGTTACGTTTTCAATAGGTGTATTGGTATCGTCTAATATAACTCCACTAACTGTTGCCGTTTGTGAAAATAATATGTTGCTAATGCAAAAAAGGATTATGCTAAAAAGAATCTTGTTATTAAATGTCATACTAGTTTTTTCTGAAAAAAGTCATTTCAAAAATACTATTATTTCCAACATTATCGATAACTATAAGCTTGAATTTATTTTCGCCCGATTCATGTACTTTATCAGCAAAGTTATAGCTCAATAATTTCTTCTTTGCATCATATTCCATTAGAACCCATTTTCCGTTTATAGTGCCTCTATATTTTTTAATTCCAGAGCCTTTATCGCTAATTTTCATGTGTAGAAAATTAGATTTGGTCATCCATTTACCTTCTTGCGTATTAATAGGTTTAATTTTTGGGTTGTCAGTATCTGTACTTAATGTAAACCTCCCAAAATATTTGGTTTTACCAATGATACTTTTTTCTTTTTTATACGTTTTAACATAATGAGGCTTGTTGTTGTAACCTAAGCTACTTACATATAGTTTACTAAGGTCATCTGAGCTATACTTTTCAGTATTAAATGTTAGTGTAATATTTTTATGTAAAGGGAAAGTGTTTTTACCAACGTGAATAGTGTCTCCTATAGTTTTAAATAAAATAGGAGTATCATCATACATTGCATTTTTAGGAATGTATACTTCTTTGTTGTCGTTACTCAATTTCAGCTCCTTGTGTGCATAGACATAATATTGTGATTCAATTTTTGCTTTAAAGTGAGTTATTTTTTCTTTTTTCCCTACAATAGGTATTGTAATGGTTCTTGTATTGTTGTTAAAATCAGAAATAACTATTTTGTAATTTATTTGTTCTCCTTCAAGAATAGTTACTTTTCCGTAATCTGCTACTTTTTTAATAATACTTAGCGGATTGTGTTCGTTTTTAAATAGCTTTTGAATTCGTGATTTCTTTTTCTTGAAATGACTATAATCAATTAATTGATTCAAGTGTCTGCTTTCACTAAAAGAAAACTTTTTAAAATCTAATTCGTAATTCTGTTTGCCGTTTATGTACGTTTTAATGTTGTACACCCCATTTTTATTATGCGCTAAATCTTGCTTGTCATATGTATTTACTCCTAAACCAATGATACCGGAAGCGTAAATTGTTTCGGCTAAATAATTGCCATCCTTACCCTTTAATAATTTTATTTTAATCCTATTGTTATGGTGATTTACTTGTGATGAATCAGTTAAACTATATGCGTAAACTGAATTAACATAAGGTTTTGTAGTGTCTTTTATGTTAAAACCAAAAAGCATCGGGTTCATTGGATGTTGACTGGAGTCTCTAATTTCATAGTGTAAATGTGGGCCGCCAGAGCCTCCAGTGTTACCTGAATAGGCTATTAATTGGTTTTTAGAAACATTCAAGATGTCTTTTGAAGGGAACAGTTCTATTGCAAATATTTCTTTTTTGTATTGCTGCTTCTTTATATAAGCTTCAATTTCTGGAGCGAATTTTTTTAAATGACCGTAAACCGTAGTGTATCCATTTGGGTGTTCGATGTATATGGCTTTACCATAACCCCATGGAGAAATTTTAATTCTGCTTACATGCCCTTCAGCAGTAGCAAAAACATTTAAGCCTTCACGTTGTTGCGTTTTAATATCTAAACCAGAATGAAAATGATTAGAACGAAGCTCGGCAAATGTCCCTGCTAAAACAGTTCCAATTTCAAGAGGGTTTCCAAAATAATTTGTAGGATATTTTTGTTGTGAAAATGATAATAAAAAGCTACAAGACAGGATACAATAAAGAATGTTTTTCATCTATATATATGATTTTTAATGCTATAAGCTTCAGAGGGGGAATACTTAAATAGTAGTTTATAAAGTTAAAGTTATTTTTTTAATAAGAACAAATTTTAAGCCAAAAAAGAGTAGTTAAAATGTGTTAAAAAAAAATAACAATAACTATTGTTATTAGTTTTGAAATGTTAACTTTGTGACAAACACATAAGAACATGTTGTTGAATGAGTGAATTACTAAAACTTGTTGATTCTTTAGAAGTTAGATTGCTTAGCGTTATTGAACGTTTGGAAGAAAAAGTCCAAATAAATAAACAATTAACGAAAGAACTAGCCTTAAAAGAGGAAAAAAATAAACAACAAGACGCAATCTTAGTTGATTGGGAAGAAAAGTATGAAGCACTAAAATTAACAAGTTCTATGTTAGGTAGTGAGGATTATAAAAGGGAAACCAAGCTTAAAATAAATGCTTTAATTAGAGAAATTGATCATTGCATTACACAGCTTTCAAAATAAAAACAAATGTCTGAAAAGCTAAAGATAAAAATTTCTATAGCCGATAGGGTTTATCCATTAACAATAGACCCAAGACAAGAAGAAGGTTTGCGAAAAGCTGCAAAAAGTATTGAAAAACTATTAAAGCAGTTTGAGCAAAATTATGCCGTTAGGGATAAACAAGATGTATTAGCCATGTGCGCTTTACAGTTTGCAACTAAGGTAGAACAAGAAAGTTTGGACGACCAAGAGGATGATATTTTAGTTACCGAGAAACTTGTTGCTATGCAACAGCTTCTTGATAAATATATATAGTTTTTTTATTAACATAAAAATTACTGCCTACATTAGTTATTATTTTTTGATAAACTCAACAAGTTTCTATTAAAAAAAGTGAGTCTTTGTTTTGAAAGCAAGCTGCCACCGAGCAGATCCTTGACCAGCAAGTTAGCTTTAAACCTGTTTTTTGGAGTTTATACAAAACTCATACTAGTGTAGGTTTTTTTTATATAAACAATGATAGATATGAATGAAATGATTATACCAATATTAATTGGTATCGTAGTTGGAGTAGTAGTAGGTTTTGTAATTGCAAAAATATTAGCTAAAAATAGCGCCTCTAGCGTAATAGCTTCTGCAGAAAAAGAAGCGAAATTAGTTTTAAAAGAAGCAGAAAAAGAAGGTGAGTCTCTTAAAAAAGATAAATTGCTTCAAGCAAAAGAACGCTTTATAGAGTTAAAATCAGAACATGAAAAAGTAATTTTATCAAAAGATAGAAAACTAGGTGAAGTAGAGAAAAGAATACGCGACAAGGAATCTCAAGTATCTAGTGAGCTAGCAAAAGCCAAGAAAAATAATCAAGAAGTAGATGCTAAAAAGAAGGACTACGACTATAGATTAGATTTTTTAGATAAAAAGAAAGATGAAGTAGATCGTTTGCATAAAACTCAAATTGATCAACTAGAAGTAATATCTGGTTTATCTGCTGAGGATGCAAAGGAGGAATTAGTGAAGTCTTTAAAAGAGGAAGCGAAAACAGATGCAATGTCATTTGTTCAAAATAGTGTTGAAGAAGCAAAATTAACAGCGCAGCAAGAAGCTAAAAAAATTATAATTAATACCATACAACGAATTGGTACTGAGGAAGCGGTTGAAAACTGTGTGTCTGTATTTAATTTAGAGTCTGATGATGTTAAAGGTAGAATTATTGGTAGAGAAGGACGTAACATTAGAGCGATTGAAGCAGCAACAGGTGTGGAAATTATTGTTGATGATACTCCAGATGCTATTATTTTATCTTGTTTTGATTCTGTACGTAGAGAAATTGCTCGTTTGTCGTTACATAAACTAGTGACTGACGGTAGAATTCATCCTGCAAGAATTGAAGAGGTTGTTAAGAAGACTAAAAAACAAATTGAGTCAGAAATAGCAGAAGTAGGTAAAAGGGCCGTTATTGATTTAGGAATTCACGGATTACATCCTGAATTGATTAAAATGGTAGGTAGAATGAAATATCGTTCTTCATACGGGCAAAATTTATTGCAGCACTCTAGGGAAGTTGCAAAATTATGTGGTGTGATGGCGTCTGAATTAGGAATCAATCCTAAATTAGCGAAAAGAGCAGGTTTATTACATGATATAGGAAAAGTGCCAGAAGAAGAAACAGAACTTCCTCACGCAATTTTAGGAATGCAATTGGCTGAAAAGCACGGAGAAAAACCAGATGTATGTAATGCAATTGGAGCTCACCATGATGAAATAGAGATGAAATCTTTATTAGCGCCAATAATTCAGGTTTGTGATGCAATATCAGGAGCACGACCAGGAGCACGACGTCAGGTATTAGATTCTTATATACAACGTTTAAAAGATTTAGAAGAAATAGCTTTTGCATTTACAGGGGTTAAAAAAGCATACGCTATTCAAGCGGGTAGAGAATTACGTGTAATTGTTGAAAGTGAAAGAGTTTCTGATGATAAAGCTGCAGCATTATCGTTTGAAATTTCTCAGAAAATACAAACAGACATGACTTATCCAGGTCAAGTTAAAGTAACTGTTATTAGAGAAACTAGAGCTGTTAATATTGCTAAATAACCTATAAGTTCTTGGGTTAATTAGAAAGATAAAAAAGAGTAGCAATTGAGTTTGTTACTCTTTTTTTTGTTGTAATAGCCAATTAAATTTCAAGGTATTCAAAGTGAATTTAACCCCGCCAGTGGGTTTAATTCCCCAAGGCTAACCTCGGTCTAGAACT
>JABSPO010000046.1 GCA_013214625.1 Flavobacteriaceae bacterium | reverse complement strand
GCAATTTCTTTGTCTGATGATAACTACGAATGTCATTCCCTTGCAGAAGGGAATCCTGTTGTGTTGCTTACTTCAAAGGATATTGGCTTGCATTGTAGTACACATAGAGATCCCCGCCTTCGCGGGAATGACAACTCTAACAAAAGGGTCTGTTATACTCTGTCTACCATGGACATGGTATTGAGTACACAATGGGCTATGATTAAAGGCCATAAATTTCGCCCGAATAACACATAGGCAGTTCCCATCACTAAACCAATAAGGCCAACAGTTATGGAACGCGCAGACAAATCATAGGAGTGCCTGAAACCAAATATTGCTGCTTGTAATACTACAGCAAGTACGGTAGCCAAAGAAGTTTTTGAAAACAATTTTTCAAACCAATTCATTAAGAATCCTCTATCTAATAATTCTTCTAAAGCAGATTCAAGTAAAATCATTGGAATAATAGTGAAAAATAGCGGCCAGTTACCTTTAAGATTTCCAAATTTTGAAGGAGCTGCTTCTGAAGAGGTATCCGGTGTAATTAGAAATGGTAAATGGTCTTGAATAATATTAAAACTGACTATAGTTATAATTGTAGCTATTAAAATTAAGCCAGAAATTAGTATGGTTTTCTTAAAGCTTTTTGGTTTGCATAAACCCAAATCTTTCCATGTTATTCCTCTTACTTTCATTCTCCAAGTGGCTACAACTAGGGTTGTCAATGACCAGAAAAGACCATTTACAATAAATCCAACATTTGGGATGTATAATTCTCTAACTAAAAACATTACTGCTATATACAATACCAAATCAAAGAAAAAACCAGTATACTTAATAGGTGCTATTAGGTCAGTTTCGGCTTTTGTGCTAAATATCATAGGGTTGTTTTAGTATTAAATTAAATGTAGAGTGCTTCTTTTATAGGACGACTTCCTTTCCAGATGGTTACAGTATTCCGGTTGTAGTTTTAATTTTTAACTAAATGGTCAGCTTTATTGTATGTACATCTCAATTCTAATCACCTATAGTAACAGCATAAAAAAAGGAACTACATTGCTATAATTCCTTTGTCTTATGATATTAAGTTATATTTCTCCTTATCCTTTATTCTTCAGACTTTTATCCGATCTTCCATTATCGTAATTTCCTTCTATAGCAACTATATTTCCATTTTCTGCTATAAATTTTATTCTAAACCTGGACAATCCTTTTAATAAAAATTCATTCTGACTCAACGGAAGTAATTCATATTTTACACCTTCACCTCTTTGATAAAATAAGGTATGGTCTTCCATACTAATCTTTCTTGGTCCGAAATTCCCGATATACGACTTCAGTTTTTCGTTAGCAATAGTTACGGGGTTTACCTTTATCTTCAACCCATTTAAATGCCAATCATAATATTGTTTCAAATCAGCCTCGGCTGTTTTTTCTGATAAAGATTCCAATGCTTTAATTTGTGCAACGGTTAATGCATCTTCTGATTTCACATCAATATCCGGGCTAACGCCTGTTCCTTCCCAATTGGTTTTGGTAATTGGGTTAATGGCCCTTCCTGTAGGCACCCAAACCATAAAATTATCGGTAGCATTAAGAGTACCTCCTGGATGTGCACCACCACCGGTAGTTTCACCAATTAAAGTAGCCCTTTTTAAATTCTTTAAATTATAACAAAATTCTTCTGCAGCAGAAAACGTACGACTACTTGTTAAGATATATACTGGTGTTTTAGGACTTCGTTTTCCCTGTACATGAGGTAATGTCCAGGTTTGTGTATGGGTATCTGTAGGCCTCCAGTAAAAGTTATTTAAATGTACAGGTTCTGCTCCAAAAAGATAACTGGTAATTAATTGAATCATTTCCGGACTTCCTCCACCATTTTTTCTAAGATCAATAATCATAGCGTTGGTGTTGCTTAAAAAGTTCATAGCCGCTACCGCAGTTTCTCCCGCATATTCGGTATCTGAAAAACCTCGTAGATCCAAATAGCCAATGTTCCCATCAAGGATTGACACTTCTTTGAAACCGAAGTTATTTCGTTTCATATTAGTAATACGTTCGTTTTGATAATTGATGCTATCGGCTGATGTAACTACTTTTTTTTGAGCAGCTATACGAGCAGGATCATATAGTACCCTCAGGTGTTTATCATGACTTACAGCTTGTAGGTCTTTAGTAAGGGCTGTTGCAAATTCTTGATGACTATCAATAGACTTATATGCACCCTTTTTTAAGTTATCCTTCATTTTAGCGACCATTTTATCCGCAATTTCAGGAAATATGTAGTTGGCTTTTAATTTGTTACTTATCGAGTCGATTACCACTCGGACTTCTTTTTTACTTAGGTTAGTTTCTTGTTGCTGTGCTAAAACAGTTCCTATGGAACATATAGCTAAAGTTAGCGTAATGATTAGTGTTGATTTGAAATTGTTCATTTTTTGATTGATGATGATTATTTTTATTTACAGTTTGATGCTATTTTTTCTAAGATGGATTCCAATTGAATTAATTCTTCTTCTGTTACTCCATCCAGTGCTTTTTTTCTATTGTCCTGAACAATAGGACCTAATTTTTCTAATACTTGTTTTCCTTTGAGGGTGATTTCTAAATTAAAACGCCTTCTATTTAAGGTGTTAATGGATCTTGTTAACTGTTTTTTAGTAACCATTAAATTAATCATACGTGTCATAGAAGCATTGTCTTTAAATACCAAAGCTGCTATTTCTTTTTGTGTCAAGTCAGGGTGTTTTTCCAGAAAGGCTAACACCATAGCCTGATCAATGGTAATATCATTGACGGCATTAGATATGTTCTTTTGTGCAAATTTCCGGTATTGTTTAATGGTTCTTTCGATAGCATGAAAAACAGTTTTCGATGGTATGGAGCTAATCATGTTTTATGTATTTGATACAAATATAGTTGATATATCAATTATTATCAAAAAATTATCATTTCCTTAACTTTTGGTGTATTTGGTATTCAATACTTTTTCAATAACATTCACCAACAGTTGACAACTGTAGCAACACTTGATGCACATACTATTTTTAAGTGAAACCAAACTAAGGATTATCCTTACTTATTTCAATATAAATCCTTAGTGGAGTGCATTGGTGATTTTGTAGTTTACGGGGCTTCCGAAAAGGAGTTAGATTTAATAAAAATATAACATGTAAGAATGTGTTTTTTGTAGTGAGTTTCTTAAATTTAGCATCCTAAGAATAATTATTTCATAATTTTAAATCACTATTGATTCTTACTAAATCAGAGTCAATTTTATAATAGTATTACGATACATGAATAAATCCTCACATAATAAATTAGTATCCTTTATTTGGTCTATTGCAGACGATTGCCTTAGAGATGTTTACGTACGTGGTAAATACCGTGACGTAATCTTACCAATGATCGTTTTACGTAGGTTAGATGCCTTGTTAGTACCTACAAAAGAAGCCGTTTTAGAAGAAACCAAATTCCAAAAAGAGGAATTGAAGTTCACTGAATGGGATGAAAAAGGATTAACCGATGCTTCTGGTTATGTATTTTACAATACCAGTAAATGGACCCTTCAAAAATTAAAAGATACGTCAACTAATAGCCAGCAGATATTACAAACTAATTTTGAAGACTATCTAAATGGGTTCAGTGACAATGTAAAAGAAATTATTGAGAAGTTTAAATTAAGAGGGCAAGTACGTCATATGGCCAATAAAGATGTGTTGCTAGATGTACTAGAAAAATTTACTTCTCCTCGTATTAATTTAACCCCTTTTGAAAAAGAAGATCCGGACGGTAGAAAATTACCTGCCCTAACAAATCTAGGGATGGGGTATGTATTTGAAGAGCTGATTAGAAAATTCAACGAAGAAAATAACGAAGAAGCAGGAGAGCACTTTACACCTCGTGAAGTTATCGATTTAATGACGCACATTATTTTCGACCCAATAAAAAATAATTTACCACCAGTAATGACAATTTACGATCCTGCTTGTGGTAGTGGAGGAATGTTGACTGAATCGCAAAATTTCATCAAGGATGAAGAAGGAGAAATTCGTGCTACAGGTGATGTGTATTTATACGGAAAAGAAATAAACGACGAAACCTATGCTATCTGTAAATCGGATATGATGATTAAAGGGAATGACCCTGAAAATATCAGAGTAGGTTCTACCTTGTCTACAGATGAATTTGCAGGAACTAGCTTCGATTTTATGTTGTCTAATCCTCCTTATGGAAAATCATGGGCTAGTGAACAAAAATATATCAAGGACGGTAAAGAAGTAATTGATCCTCGTTTTAAAATTAACTTAAAAAATTACTGGGGTATTACAGAAGATGCTGATGCGGTACCACGTTCGTCTGACGGACAGTTACTGTTTTTAATGGAAATGGTGTCTAAAATGAAATCTTTAAAGCAAAGTCCTTCAGGAACACGTATTGCTTCAGTACACAACGGTTCTAGTTTGTTTACTGGTGACGCTGGTGGTGGTGAAAGTAACATCCGTAGGTATATTATAGAAAACGATTTGTTAGATGCTATTGTGCAATTGCCAAACAATTTGTTTTATAATACTGGTATTACTACTTATATCTGGATCTTAAGCAATAACAAAACCACTAACCGAAAAGGGAAAGTACAGCTAATTGATGCAGTAAAACTATACAGAAAACTTCGCAAAGCCTTAGGAAATAAAAATTGTGAGTTTTCACCAGAACACATTACCGAAATTGTAAAAACATATACTGAAATGAGTGTTGCTGAACGTGAAGGTGAGCAAGGTATTGCGGCTAAGGTCTTTGATAATGCTGATTTTGGATATTACAAGGCACAAATAGAACGACCAAAACGATTAAAAGCGCAGTTTTCTAAGGAACGTATTGAAACCCTTCGTTTTGATAAAGGATTAAAGGACCCGATGCAATGGGCATATAAAACTTTTGGTAATGCCGTATATAGTAAAATAACAGACCATGAAGAAGCGATATTGGAATGGTGTGAGAAAAACGAACTCAATTTATCATCTGCCAATAAAAAGAAGTTGTTAAAACAAGATACCTGGAAAAAACATCTGAATCTAGTAACGCAAGCCAATGCCTTGATGAAAGAAATTGGAACAGAAGAGTATAACGATTTCAATGAGTTTAAGGTTTTAGTGGATGCTCAGTTAAAAGCAAGTAAATCTAAAATTGGAGCGAGTGAAAAGAAGGCCGTTTTAAATGCAGTAAGCTGGTATAGTACCGATGCTGAAAAAGTGATTAAGAAAGTAGAAAAAATTTCGGGTGATAAACTTTCAAAGCTTTTAGCGCATTTAGATTGTACCCCAAACCAATTAGCAGATTTTGGGTATTACGCAACAAATATAAAAGGAGAATATACAATCTACGAAACAGAAAGTGATTTACGCGATACTGAAAACGTCCCTTTAAAAGATAATATTCATAGTTACTTCTTACGAGAGGTGAAACCACACGTTTCAGAAGCATGGATAAACCTAGATGCTACTAAAATCGGGTACGAAATTAGTTTTAATAAATACTTTTATAAACATAAGTCTTTGCGTAGTATTGAAGCCGTAACTAAAGATATTGTAGTCTTAGAAAAACTAAGTGATGGTTTAATTACTGAGATTTTAAACTTGGTATAATGGTAGGAGCAAAAACTAAAATAGAGCGTTACGAAAGTTATAAAGATTCTGGAATAGAATGGTTGGGAGAAATCCCTGCGCATTGGGAAATAGAGTCCTTTAAACACATTCTAACAGAGCGTAATGAAAAAAATGCGCCCATCAAGACTAAAGAGATACTATCACTTTCTATTGATAAAGGGGTCACTTTATATGCTGAAAAGACTACAAATTTAGACCGGTTTAAAGATGATTTTTCTAAATATAAGTTAGCACATAAAGGCGATTTAGTGTTTAATAGTATGAACATGATTGTAGGAGCAGTTGGTGTGTCAGACTATTTTGGTTGTGTAAGTCCAGTTTATTATACATATCATGGAGGCCTTAATAATTCTTATACTACCAAGTTTTATGAATATTTGTTTAGAAGTAAAATAGTGCAAGGTGTTTTGTATAGCCTTGGAAAAGGATTAATGGCTATTGATAGAGGAGATGGAAAATATAATACTTTGAGGTTAAAAGTTTCAAGAGATGATTTACGATCAATGAAATTGCCATTTCCTAATCCCTCAGAACAAACCCAAATAGTACAGTTTTTAAATGATAAAACCACCAAAATAGACGAAGCTATTGCCATAAAACAGCAACAAATACAACTACTTAAAGAACGCAAACAAATACTCATACACAAAGCAGTAACACAAGGTTTAAACCCAAATGTAACACTAAAAAACTCTGGTGTAGAGTGGATCGGTGAGATTCCTGAGCATTGGGAGGTTACAGCTGTAAAATATGTTTTAGAGATTCCAATTACTGATGGTCCACATACGACACCAGAATTATTAGATGAAGGTTTTCCTTTTATTTCAGCCGAAGCTATTAAGAAAGGTGAAATTGATTTTAATAAAAAAAGAGGTTTTATTTCTGAAAAAGACCATAAATTATTTTCTCTAAAATATTTACCAATGAGAAATGATATTTATATGGTAAAATCAGGTGCAACTACAGGTAATATAGCAATGGTAAAAACAGATGAGGAGTTTAGTATTTGGTCACCTTTAGCCGTTTTTAGATCAAATTTGAAAAGAATATTACCACAATATTTATATATCTATTTAGAGTCATCTTCATTTAAAAAAGGTGTTGAATTAAGCTGGAGTTTTGGAACACAGCAGAATATTGGAATGGGTGTTTTATCTAATCTTCCAATATCGTTTCCTTCAATTGAAGAACAAAAAGAAATTTCAACATATATAGAAACTACCTCACAAAAAATAGAAACAGCCACTAACTTAAAACATCAAGAAATAGCTAAGTTAAAAGAGTATAAAAGCAGTTTGATAAATTCTGTGGTAACTGGTAAGGTAAAGGTGTGTTAGGTATGGAGAAACCGTTAAACATATTTATATCGTATTCATGGGATAGTGATGCACACAAAAAATGGGTTGTCAAACTAGCTAATTATTTAATTGAAAAAGGAGGCTGTGAAGTTATCCTTGATCAATATGATTTAAAAGCAGGTGATAATATGGTCCACTTTATGGAAGACGGAGTTTCCGTTGCAGATAAAGTTGTACTCTTATTAACCCCTAATTATAAACTTAAAGCAGATAAAAGACAAGGTGGTGTTGGAATGGAATATTCTATGATCTCACAAGGGATGTATTTAAAACAAACCAATAATAACAAGTTTATTCCTGTTCTTAGAGAAGGTAGTTTACAATCAAGCGCTCCAACCTATGTACAAACAAAAATTTATCATGATATGACTGATGATATCTTGTTTGAAAAAACTGCTATTGAACTTTTAAGAATTGTTCATGAAGAACCTAAGTTGGTTAAACCAGAAAGAGGAGAAGTTCCAGATTTTTCAAAAGGCATAATTGAGTCTAAAAAGACTGAAAAGTTTAATGGGTTTGATGAAACTTTTGGTGAAATGCTAAAAGCTAAAAACCTTGAAAAAGAATTAAAAGCACTTTATACTTCTGCAGAGGGAGTACAATTAGTTGTACAATCTGCTTCAAGAATTTATGAAGCTGTTGAACATAAAGCATTAAAATATCTTTCAGAACAAAAGATACCAGTAATCTCCAAAAGATATAATAACCATTGTTCTTTAAGACTTCAAGCAGGAGATTATTACGCCATTGCAGATTATATTGGGTCAACTAAAACCCAAGTAATATTAATTTCTATAAAATTAAGGACTGGTGTTGATAAGTCTTTTAACCCTAATCAATTAAAAGACAACCCTATAATGACTATTCTCTATGGGAGGACTGATGAAAATAAGTACTTCCCTTTTTTCAAAAAGGATAAAACTGTTGGGTGGAAATATAATGAGGTTAAGTATACTGAAGAAGACATCGTAGATAAAATGTTTTCATTGTTACTTGAAGAAATGAGTAAAGTTAAAAGTGTGTAAAAGGAGATTAATAAAATCTGTGTTAACTGGTAAGGTAAAGGTGTGTTAAAAAAAAGGAACTAAATGAGTCAATTATTATATAGTGTTGAAGATGTCTTTTCTAAAGAAGGCTACCTAAAACAACAAGAAAAAGACTTTTATAATATACCATTGTATCAACGTGGTTATAAGTGGGAGCCCAAACATGTTAAAAAACTTTTAGTAGATATTGATAATTTTCAGGCTTCAGGCTCAAAATTTTATTGTTTGCAAAACATAACTATAGTTCCTAAAGATAATTATTTTAACATAGTAGATGGTCAACAACGTTTAACTACACTAACAATAATACTTGCCTATTTACAAGAAAAGGATTTGGTGTATAATAAGGTGCGTTTTCCAGATAACTCTATCAGAAAAGAGACGAATCGTTTTTTAAACGAGGTCATCACAAAAGAAGATATTGTGTTTCCAGAGGATGATTGGGATGATTTTATTGAAGATAATGAAAACTATGACCACCAAGACATTCATCATATCTTTCAAGTCTACAAAACGATTGATGTTTGGTTTAAAGAAAAAATACAACACCTTTCTTTTTCTACAGAAGAATATAGAAATAAACTATTAAAGCATGTAAAGTTTATTATTAATAAAATAGATGACAAAACATCTAGCGAAGAGAAGATTTTTGGTAATTTAAACTCAAAGCGCATTCCTTTAGATGGTGCAGATTTAGTAAGAGCAGTACTTATTACACGAGTAGCCAAAGAAGAAGGTAAAAGAGAAGCAGATATAAAAAATATTGTTCGTGTAAACGAAAGGCGTGTTAAAATTGGTTGGCAATTAGATCAAATTAATAATTGGTGGAGTAAAGAAAATGTAAAACGTTATTTTTCAAATTTTGTTAGTATCACTTCAGAAAGAATGGGCGCTGTTAATTTATTTGATGACGACAAATACCCAATTAATATCCTGTACTTATTATTTGCTGAAAAAAAAGGAGAAAAAGTATTAACCTTAGAACTTATTGAAAAAAATAACAATGACGCATTAGGCTTATATAAAGAAATCATTAAATTAAATAGCACTTTACAAGATTGGTTTCAAGATAAAGAAATCTATCATTATTTAGGATATTTATTTAATCAAAAAACGAAACGAGATTTTAACTTTACAACGGTCTGGGGTCTTTGGGAGTCTAGCAAAACTAGAGATTTGTTTAGAATAGCTTTAAAAAAGGAGATAAAATCTACTTTAATGACAGATGATGAACTTATTAGTTTTGTAGATACTAATATTAATTGGTATAAGAAAGAACCAAGAAAGTTAGTAAGCGCATTAGTTTTAATGGACATTATTCATTCTATAAAAAACAATCAACCTTTTTTACCTTTTAGCTCTTTTAATAAAGCAGCAAATGACATTGAACATATTTTTCCTCAAAATCCTGAAAAAGTAAAGGATAAGAAAGCATATTTAGTTTTCTTAAACACTTATGTAGTTCATATTGATAATAAATTTGATGTTTCAGAATTTGATGTAAATAAAAATGATGATGAGTACTTGGATACTGTTGATGAGTTTATAAAAAATCAAATTGAAGCTATTAATATAGATTCAATAGGTAATTTAGTTTTGTTATATAGTTCGTTAAATAGAAGTATAAGTAATAATCCATATGCTAAAAAGAGAGCAAGAATAATAGAGTATTTTAATAAAGGTAATTTTATACAGCCACATACATTTCAAGTATTTGTTAGGTATTTTAATGATGATTCTAATGATGTTAAGGATTTTGAACATTGGACAAAAAATGATATAGAAGCAAATGCTAAAAGAATTAATAATGAGATTAATAACTTTTTAAAAATAGATAGCGATGAGTAAGAATAAATCTATGGAAGAGGTATCTGTTGAACAATTAATTTCTAATTACAATTTAGTCGTTCCAGAAATTCAACGAGAATATGTTTGGGGCTTAAATACTCATGGTATTTTGGATACTTTTATTTCCGACATAAAAGAAGGCTATAAATCGCATAAAAATGACGAAAGTAAATCAAATAAGGAGTTAGAAGTTTTAAATAAACTTTTTTTACAAGCAGATGATTTAGCTAAAGACTCAATTAAAAAAATGATTTTGGGATTAGGGATTAACGAAAGTCCTATTAATATTGGTTTTTTGTATTCATATCGTCCAGATTATTATGTCTATAATGATAGAAATGAAGATGTTTATTTAATTGATGGACAACAACGTTTTACTACTCTTTTTTTTATGCTTTTCTATTTATCAATTAAAGAAAATAGAAAAGAAGATTTTATCGAGTTATTTAGGTTCAATAAAGATTTAGAGCAAATTGCATTTGATTATCGAGTTAGAACATTAACTCATGATTTTTTTATTGATTTAATCAATAATTCTAACTCAATTGATGACTTACAAAAAATTCAATCTAAAAATTGGTTTTTATCTAATTATAAGAATGATATAACTGTAAATTCAATTGTTGGGAGCATAAATGGAAATTCTTTAACAGGAACATTACCAATACTTCATAATCACTTTGAAGATGATAACAATAAGTATTTTGACTATGTGAAGACCCAAATCAAATTTTGGCATTTTAAAACAGAAGAAACTTCTCAAGGTGAAGAATTATACATTACAATGAATTCTAGAGGTCAGCAATTAGCAGACAATGAGAACATTAGAGCAATGTTGTTTGAAGAGGAAACTATAAAAGAAAATCAGTTAGAGTGGAGCGAGAAATGGGAAAATTGGCAAGATTTTTTCTGGAAACATCGAAATAAAAAAGATTATAATTCTTCAGCTGATAATGGTTTTAATGAGTTTTTAAGATGGGTTTGTATTCTCGAAATGTTTAATAAGAATGTTAGATTAGAGGATGAAGATGGTTATAGTACAGATTTAAAAAAACTTATAAAAGGTGATAATAAATTAAAATTGCCTGTTGAATATTTAGGTGTTAAAAAAATTGAACAATTAATGAATGCTGTTAAGTATTTGTTTGATGATTTTCCTGATAAACTGAGAGCAATTAAAGGTAATTATACGCTATACAAAAACTTTACATTAATAAGTGATGGCTGGTTATCTTCAAAGGAAAAAGGGTTAACTCAAATTGAGTTGTTTAGATTATTACCTGTTTTGCAATACATCTCAATAAGATTGCTTAATGATATAACAGTTGATGATTTACATTTATTTAGAATAATTAGATTTTTCTATAATTTAAGGCAAGACGAAACAGTAGGTAAAACACCAGATGTTCAATTATTAAATGCTCTTGATTTAGTTTCAGTTATGGGTATTGAAAATGATGATATAATTTCAACTATAAAATTAAAAGGAATATCAAAGTCTTTATTAAATAAAGAAGAAACAAAAAAACTAACCCATTTTAAAAATGTTGAAGAAAGGCAAAAAATAGAAACATTGTTTTGGATATCTGAGGATCATAAAGAAGCTAAAGGTAAAATTATTCACATTATAGAATTGGCAGAGAGGGCGTGTTCAGAATTCCATAAAAAATTTGATTCAGAGGTTTATTTTAAAATTCATCTAGCATATCGACAACTTATTCTTAATCATTCTAAAATTTGGGGTAATTTTCTTAACACTAAATTATATAACGCAAATACCGATAGAGTACTATACGCTCTCAATTTATATAAAAATGAAGATTATTTAGATTGTGCTTATGAACGTTATAAAAAACCAGAAGATACATTAGAGGTTTTCTTTGAACAAAAACAAAAATTATTTATTAGAGAATACGCAGCTGAAAATGAAATGTTTGAAGAAACGAGCTATAAGAAACAACTTTACCTCTATTATATTTTAAATACTCAAATAAAAGGAGAATGGATTTGGGGTGGAAATTGGAATTTTGGAGTTTATAATAATAATGAAGATTATTCTTATCATAGTTTATTCAAAGACAATAAGATTTTTCAAAAATATAGACAACAATGGAGGTATAGTTTTGGATATAATCCGCAAAATGGTATTTGTACACAACATAATTATGATCCAGATTTTAATTATTTTCAAGAATTAATTAATTGGGCAAATAAATAGAACAAAATGCACACCAAAACTAACGAACAGGCTTTAGAAGCCGCAATAGAAAAAATATTAACGGGAACTTGCTTAGAAGAACTAAAAGAAGTTGGGGTGTCTTCTAACGGAGTAGGTGAACCTGGTGCCTTGTATCAAAACGGAAAAGGTTATCACATAGGTAGTCCTAATGATTTTAATAAACAGTTTGCTATAGATGAACAGTATTTTTGGCAGTTTTTGGAGAGCACTCAAAAAGAAGAGCTTGAAAAACTAAAAAAACAAAGTGATTGGAAATTAAAAATTCTAAATCGTTTTGACCGTATGATGAAAAAATACGGGGTTTTACACTTGCTACGCAAAGGATTGGAGGTGGATGATGCACATTTTACGTTGTTTTATCAATTACCCTTGGCGAGTAGTAGTCAAAAAGTAAAAGACAATTTTGAAAGCAATCTTTTTTTTCACCAGACAGTTACGGTACTCTATAGACAACCCAAGAGAAGAAATAGATTTAGTATTGTTTATCAACGGTTTACCTATCGTAACCATGGAATTAAAAAACCATTGGACAGGGCAAAACGCAAAAGTACATGGGCAACACCAATATAAAACCCAACGCGACATAAAGCAACCTTTGTTACAGTTTGCACGTTGTATGGTTCACTTTGCAGTCGATACGGATGAAGCTTATATGACAACCAAGTTAAATGGGCAGCGTACTTTTTTCTTACCATTTAATAAAGGAAATAAACATGGTAAAGGTAATCCTATATTGCCTGTCGGTGCTACCGGCCATAGAACACAGTATTTATGGGATGAGGTCTTTACGCGTGAAAGTTTAGCAAATATCATTCAGAATTTTGTGCGTTTAGATGGGAGTAAAAAAGACAACCTCAACACTCGTACATTATTCTTCCCGAGATACCATCAGCTAGATGTAGTTCGTAAAATCATCAAGCACGCAAGTGAAAATGGCGTAGGGCAAACCTATTTAATTCAGCATTCTGCAGGTTCAGGAAAATCGAATTCCATTGCTTGGTCTGCATATCAGTTAATAGAAACTTACCCGGAAAATGAAAACACACCTGGTAATAGAGGTATAGAACACCCCTTGTTTGATTCGGTAATTGTAGTTACAGATCGTCGTTTGTTAGACAAACAAATACGAGAAATTATTAAAGAGTTTTCTGAAGTAAAAAACATTGTAGCTCCTGCCTATTCTTCTAAAGAATTAAGAGAAAGCTTAGAGCAAGGTAAAAAGATTATTATTACTACCATTCAAAAATTCCCATTCATTATAGATGGTATCGCCGATTTAAGCAACAAACGTTTTGCCGTAATTATTGATGAAGCACATAGTAGCCAGAGTGGTTCGGCTCATGATAATATGAATCGTGCTATGGGGCAACAAATTACTGTTGACGATACGTCAGACACACAAGATAAAATTATCATGGCTATACAGTCTCGTAAAATGAGGCTAAACAAGAATGGGGAAAAGAATAATGTTAGTAATGCCTCTTATTTGGCTTTTACAGCAACTCCTAAACCGATTACTTTAGAGAAGTTTGGTGTAGAGCAAGAGGATAGTAGTTTTAAACCATTCCATTTGTATTCTATGAAACAAGCTATTGAAGAAGGCTTTATCATGGATGTATTGGCTAATTATACCACTTTAAATAGTTACTATGAAATAGAGAAATCAATTGAAGATAACCCTTTGTTTGATACAGCCAAAGCACAGAAAAAATTACGTGCGTATGTAGAGCAACATCAACAAACCATAAATACAAAAGCAGAAATAATTTTAGACCATTTTATACCTAAAATAGTGAATGCTAAAAAACTAAAAGGGAAAGCCAAAGCAATGGTAATTACCCAAAGTATAGAATCGGCAATTCGTTATTACAAAGGCTTAACATCTATTTTAAAAGAGAAAGGAAGTCCGTTTAAAGTAGCAATTGCTTTTTCAGGAGAAAAAAAGGTAGACGGTATTGAATACACTGAAGCAGGTATGAATGGCTTTGCGGAAAAAGAAACCAAAGACAAGTTTGATGAAGATGAATACAGAATATTAGTAGTTGCTAATAAGTACTTAACTGGTTTGATCAACCTAAGTTATGTGCTATGTATGTCGATAAAAAATTACAGGGTGTATTGGCAGTACAAGCCTTATCGCGTTTAAATAGAGCAGCAGATAAGCTAGGAAAAAAGACAGAGGATATTTTTGTGTTAGATTTCTTTAATTCAACAGAAGATATAAAAGATTCTTTTGATCCTTTTTATACAGCAACGTCATTAAGTGAAGCTACAGATGTAAATGTATTACATGAATTAAAAGACGTACTAGATGATGTAGGTGTTTATGAGTGGAGTGAAGTAGAAGATTTTAATACTAAGTTTTTTAATAAAGAGAATGCACAGGTATTGAGTCCGATTATAGAAAGAGCTGCAGAGCGTTTTATACATGAATTGAAGCTAGAAGATGCTGAAAAAGCCGATTTTAAAATTAAAGCCAAACAGTTTGTGAAAATATACGGTCAAATGGCCTCCATTTTACCATTTGAAATTATAAACTGGGAAAAACTATTTTGGTTCTTGAAATTCTTAGTTCCTAAGTTACCTATAAAAGATTCCGGGATTGATGGTTTAGATGAACTATTAGAATCAGTAGATTTGTCTACGTACGGTTTAGGACGAGACAAGTTGAATGTGTCCATTAGTTTAGATGATTCAGAAAGTGAATTAGATCCTCAAAATCCAAATCCTCGTGGAGCTCACGGAAGTGAAGAAGAAAAAGATCCATTAGACTTAATTATTAAAAGTTTTAACGAAAAA
>JABSPO010000045.1 GCA_013214625.1 Flavobacteriaceae bacterium | reverse complement strand
ATTAGCATCATAAACTGTACCATCAGCATAGCCTTCTTCAGCCCATCTTCTTCCAGCTGTAACTGCTAATGCCCATCCGTTTTCCATTAAACCTGTAGTGTATGTTCCCATAACTCTGTTGGTATAACTCCTGTTAGATGACGCATAGGATACACGAGAACCTTTTCTGTACTGAGAAGCTCTCATTGATATGTTTGTTGTACCGCCAATGCCACCAAAAGTATACTCATTAGCTTTTGATCCATTAACAAAGTCTTGATTACGCATTACATCATTAATACCACCCCAATCACTCCATTGTGGACGTCCATTAAAAGTTTTATTCATTTTAATACCATTAATTAAAACGGTACCATTCTCTGAACCTAAACCTCTAACTTTAAAAAATGTCCCACTAAAATCAAACGCTGCAGCTCTTGCAAAAGCATCTTTTGAAGCATGTAAAATCCCCGAAGTATTAGAAGACACACTTTCATCAGCATCTAGTTCATCTTCAGATAACGAGATAGTAAAATCATCTGTTTCTCCTAAATCTTGATTTAGTATAATCGTAGAAAGATTTATTATTTTTCCCTCTTCTATAATAATTGTGAATGTTTTCGTAAAATAACCTTCTTTTACCACAAGTAATAATTGCTCCCCCAAGGGTAAGTTACTTATGAAATTAAATTTCCCTTCCGCATCTGTTGTTTGAGAAAGTTTTGCGCCTTTAATACTTACAGCTACTTCCGTGAGGGGATCTGTAGAATCGGAATCGATTACTTGACCTTTAACTGTTGTTTGCTGTGCGTGCATAAGTAGTGCCGTCGCCAAACTTAACAATAACGTCAAAAATGTTTTTTTCATAAGTAATTTACTGATTGATAAATTGTTTAAAACCACCCGAGATTTTTTTTCTCAGACTGTAAATGTACTCTTTTTCGAGTAAAAAAAAATTTCAACACTCGTTTTGACATTGATTTTACAATAACATAATACACATGATACTAAATAATTAAATAATTGACTACTTTTGGTCTGTAATTTGAAGTGGACTTTACAATAACACGCTGCACCTGAGGATAATACAACTTAATTAAGAGGTGTGAAAAAACTTTTATCGAATGAAAACAAAGAACTTATTACTGCTTTTATTAGTAGTTAGCATGGGTATTAATCTGAATGCTCAAAACAAAAAACGTTATAAAATTAATACTGTTGCGTTTTACAATCTTGAAAACCTTTTTGATACCATTAATGATCCTAATAAATTAGACGAGAGAAGTCCGCTTATGGAAATGAGCGCTAAAGAGCGTGGCTTAGTATACCCTAAAAAAATAAAGAATATGGCTCGTGTTATTTCTGAATTAGGAGTAGACCCGAAGTATTCAAGAAACGCTCCAGTAATTTTAGGGGTTTGTGAAGTAGAAAACAAAGATGTTTTACACGACTTGATAAACGATCCACAGTTGAGGGGTAATGATTATGATATTATACATTTTGACTCTCCAGACGAAAGAAGTATCGATGTTGCTTTATTATATCAGAAAAAATTATTCAAACCTACTAACTATAGTAAACATGAATTAATATTATATGATCCAAACACTGAAAAAAGGAACTATACAAGAGACCAGTTATTAGTAAGTGGTTTATTAGAAGGTGAAAAAATGCATTTTATAGTGAATCACTGGCCGTCAAGAAGTGGTGGGGAAGCACGAAGTAGACCAGGACGTATTTCTGCCGCAAAATTGACTAAAAAATTAGTTGATTCTTTACAAACAATTGATCCCTATGCTAAAATAATTATTATGGGAGATTTTAATGATGACCCATTTAATGTTAGTATTAAAAAAATATTGAACGCTAAAGCTGAAAAAGAAGATGTTGAATTGAGAGGTATTTATAACCCAATGATGAAAATGACTAAAAAAGGAATGGGAACTTTAGCATATAGAGATGCATTAAATATTTTTGATCAACTAATGTTCACTAAACCATTTTTAGATAAAGATTTCTCTACATTTAAAATATATAAAACAGGTATTTACAACCCTGCTTATATGACAAACAAAAAAGGACGTTATAAGGGATATCCTAAAAGAAGTTTTGTTGGAGCAACTTGGACTGGTGGATATAGTGATCACTTTCCAGTATACACCTACTTAATAAAAGAAGTTAAATAATACACAAACAGGTATCAATAAAAAGACGTGATAGAAATTTGATTTCTATCACGTCTTTTTATTGATACTTGTTTAATTCCTATCCTAACCAAGCCTTCCAAGGTATTATTGCTAGTATTGCTATTAACGCTAATGTGTATGGAATTGCTAAGGTTTTGAATTTAGCAGAGGATGTTCTTCTATTTTTATGTTTAGAATATCCAATAGTTAATAAAGCAATCGCAATTACCATTAATAAAGGATGCTCTACATTTTTTAATCGAAGAGATGGACTTTTCATTATTTCTCCCATATCTATATCTCCAAAATTATTTGCAAATACATATAGAACAATACCTATTAGCAATTGAATATGAGTAACTATTAATGCAAACAATGCAATCCTAAAATCTTTAGCTCCAAATTCTTTTTTAGTTAGCATCCCGATAATTGAGTTGACTGTTGCTAACACTACAATTAACAATACTAAATATGCCCAGTAAGAATGTAAAAATTTAATTGTTTCCATAGTTTTTTTTTAATTTGTCTAATTAATTATTTTCTTTATAAAACTGCATTAGCGCCGAATACCCATTTGATTCGTTTTCTAATGAATTAATATATTCTCTTGAAAGTTCCTTTCCTAATTCTACCCCAAACTGATCAAAGCTATTAATATTTAACAAAATTCCTTGAACAAAAATTTTATGTTCATATATTGCAATTAATGACCCTAATGTTTCAGGAGTTAATTTTTTGATTAAAAAAGTAGTCGATGGTGAGTTTCCTTTAAATACTTTATAAGGATTTTCAATTTCTTTTCCTCTAGTTCCGAAGGCCAAAGCATTTGCCTGTGCAAACATATTAGAAATTAACACATCTTGATGTGCTGAATTACCGTGTAATGAATTACAAAAGCCAATAAAATCCGTAGGAATTAAATTTGTACCTTGATGAAACAACTGCATGAAAGCATGTTGTGCATTTGAGCCTACGCCACCAAAAACAACACTTCCGGTATTATAAGCAACTTCTTCACCATTTCTATCAACTGATTTTCCATTACTTTCCATAAAACCTTGTTCTAAATAAGGGACAAAATCTTCTAGATAATACGAATATGGTATTACAGCTTCGTTAGTTGTTTTAAAAAAATTACTATACCAAACACTTAAAAAAGCCATTAATACAGGAATATTCTCTTTTAAATCATTATTTTTAAATGACTCATCTGCTTTTTGAGCTCCAAGCAATAACTTATTATAATTATCATACCCTACGCCTAAAGCAATTGATACCCCCACAGCACTCCATAAAGAGAAACGTCCTCCTACCCAGTCCCACATAGGAAAAACAGCTTCATTTGGAATTCCGAAAGCTACTGCTTTATCTGGATTGGCAGAAACAGCAATAAAATGTTGCTCCAGTGCTTGTTCAGATAGCTGACTTACAAACCAATTTTTAATAGTATTTGCATTTTGTAATGTCTCAGATGTTGTAAACGACTTTGAGACAATAACAAACAATGTAGTTTCAGGGTTTATTTTTTGAAGTGTTTCCTGCAACTCATCTCCATCAATATTAGAAATGTAATGGGTATTTAAATGATTCTTATAGTATTTTAAGGCATTGCAAACTAATTTAGGCCCTAAGTCAGAACCACCTATTCCAATATTAACAACATCAGTAAAAGCTTTTCCTGTACAACCTTTTTTTATACCTTCAATTACAGACTCGGTAAATAGTTTTATTTTATGCTTTACAGCATTTATATCTTCTACAATATTTTTCCCCCCCAAAACAACTGTCTTTTCAGTACTACGCAATGCAGTGTGTAAAACAGCTCTATCTTCGGTAAAATTTAAATTATTTTCTTTAAAATATAAGGCTATACTTTCTTTTAAATTCAACTCCGAAGCAAGTTCTTCAAATAACTCAATTGTTTCAGAAGTCCACCTGTTTTTTGAAAAATCAACAAAGAAATCCTCCCAAGAAACACTCATTTGTGATTCCCTTAATGAGTTTTGACTAAACATCTCCTGTAGATGAACAGCTTTTAACTGTTCAAAATGCGTAGAAAGTTTTAACCAAGCACTCGTTTTTATTGGGTTTTTTCTAGAAAAACTCATTAGTTATTATTCTTATTAATTTCTATTGGCTCGAATTGAATCGAATCTAATTGTGCTTTCAAAGGTTGAATATACGCCAAATATTCATCTTTTAATGCTGCATTTATAGGTTTTGCAGCAGGTAACTTTTCTCTTAATGGATCTACTTGCCTACCGTTTTTCCAAAAGCGATAACAAACGTGTGGTCCACCTGTATTCCCTGTCATACCAATATAACCAATAACATCTCCTTGCTTTACTGTTTGTCCCTTTTTAACGTTTTGATTACGCATATGGAAATATTTAGTACTATATGTACTATTGTGCCTAATCTCTACATATTTACCATTCCCTCTTCTCCAGGTAGATTTAACTACAGTTCCACTTGCTGTGGCTAAAATTGGAGTTCCAATAGGTGCTGCAAAATCAGTGCCTAAATGTGGCCTTTTTTTATACCCGTAATATTTAATTCTTCTATTTGGATTATAACGAGAAGAGATTCTACTAAATTTTACTGGGGCTTTTAAAAACTGGCTACGTAGCGTTTTTCCTTCTTCATCATAATAATCCGTGATTCCTTCAACCACATCTGAGTGATAATCAAACGCATAAAAAGAGGTGTTGTTATGTATGAATACTGCCGACTTAATATCTTTAATCCCCACATAAATTGAATCTTCAATATATTGCTCAGTATATGTTAACTTAAAGCTATCTCCTTTTTGTAACCGAAAAAAATCTATTGACAATGCGTAAATATCTGCCAATTCATGCGCAATATAAATACTCAAACCAGCATCATCTAAAGTTTGTGATAAATTACTAGTAATAACTCCTGAAGCTGTTTTTTCAACTAGCTTAATTGGTTTCCTTGCTCTATATGCTTTTGAAATAGAATCATTTGCGAAGTCAAAAACGACATAATCTATTTTCCCTGGTTGATATATAAAATATTTAGCTTTTTTAATTGAATCTTTTGACCTCAATACAGTATAACGTTTCCCTATGTTTAATCTTTTAACATCAAATGTATCTTTAGTAGCCTGAACAATCTCTTCAATTTTACCGAATCCAATATGGTTTTCGAATAATATTTTCCCAAAACTATCTCCTGATCTTATGGTATCAACCAATACGTCAAACTCATCTAGATTGAATCCAAATTCATATTTAGGAGCAATCTTTTTTTCTTGTTTAACTATTGCTGGTGTTTCTGATTCTTCCTTTTTACAAGAATACAACCCTATAAAAAGGATTGCCAACCAAGCTATTTTTTGCATCTTCATAAACATATTAGTCTACCTGTAGGTTAATTTATAGAACAGTTTCTATCAAACACCAAATATCACACAAAAAAATGTGTGAACACTACGTTCACACATTTTTTTATATCATTAAGTCTGTTAAATTTACCCTAACTAATTTACCACAATTTTAAACGGATGCTTTAAGCCTTTATATGCCTCTAAATCGGCTTTTATTGATCCTACGGCTAAATCAGCTTGTAAACGTATTGGAATCCTATTTTTATCATCTGAAATCCAAACCGTCAAACTTTCTTTCTCTTTAAAAACTCTTCCTGATTGTACATATGGACGAAGCTTTAAACAAGGAACTAATCCAAACTCTGTTTCTACTAGCTCTCTGCCAAGAAACTTTAGCTTAAACTCAAAATTTTCTTTATCAAAAAACAGATTGATTTTATATTCTTCACCAACTATTAAATTTTTAGTATCCACATTATTTCTTAAATAATAAAATGCCGATAACATATCCTGAGTTCCCGTTTTTATCTCATGTGAAGTTTTAACTTGATGCTTTATATCATTTACTAAAGCTGTTTTTTTATCGTGATCAAAATCAATTTGAATATCTTTAGTGTGCCCACCTTCATCTATCTTTCTAATGAATTTGGATGGTTGACCTGTTTTTTTATCAAAAAAAGTTTGATAATCGTCATCTACTTTAAAGAACCAGCTTAACAAACCCGTAGACTTCCCTCTTCCTTTAATATGATACATTTCTTTGCCATTCACCATGCCGTCTTGAACTTGCATAGTTGCGTAACTTGCAGTAAAAATTCCATAATGAATTCTAAATTTAAACCACTCACCAGAATCAAATGCTGATTCTTGAGCTTTTGCTTGAAAACTTAATAGTATTATAAATATAAATAGTAATGCCTTTTTCATAGTGTGAGTATTGATTCTAATAAGAACTTTGCAATTACTATTCCAAAAAGTAATCAACCGTCTTAACTCAAAGTATACAAGGTATGAATAATACCCATTAATTACCTCTTCTTTAGTAATCGAATTGCTATAAAACCATTGTTTTTTGTTCGGAATAAATGTACCAAGTCGTATAAAAAAGATAAAGCGTCATCAGTAAACTGACAACGCTTTATTCTATTAACCAACCAAAACTATAAATTATGAAAAATTTAAAGTCTCAAAACAGGAACCACCCTGTTTGAGCGCGCAAAAGTACTCTCTTTTTACGATTACACCAATATAAACTTAATTATTTAACATAAATTTATCATTCTGCTGGTTATTTTTAGTTTTTACCGAGAAATACTTAGTTATTTGGCAATTATACTATTGTTTCGCAGCCCTCCAAATTTGTTACTCCCCAATTATCTAGTTCATCTTTGCTCCATAATTCTGGAAAAAAGATTCTTCTTTGATATCTAGGATGCATATATTTTTGCCAATCGCTACCGCCAGTAGCTGCTGCGTTACCTAAATATTTCTTAGCTGCATTTAAATGATTAATTACCCATGTAACATTAATAGTATGATCATAATGCCTCATCGCATTAATTAAACTCTTGTCTTTCTGGTATTCTTTAGGTAAGGTTTTAAATTTAGTCCAAAGATTCACTAAATTGTATTCTTTCATGAATTCAATTAATTCTACCTTATACTTATCTTCAAAATTACTTAGTAGTTTACTTTTTTCACCTGTTTCGTAATTTTTACCAGCTACTTGCCAATACATGTGCTCAAAAGCATGTTCGTAAGGTGTATCTCTATCAATTGTTTTTCTGAATCTGAAATCGATTAAATTAATTAACTCTGTAGATGCAATTTCTATTTTTCTGTATTGTGCAGATTGAAACCCACTTGCCGGAGTTAAAGTATCCCTAAACTTCATGTACTGATCATACTCCATACCTTCACCCATTACGGTAAATGAGCTTGATAACATATCAAAATACCTACTGATACGTGATAAGTGCATTACAAATTTCTCTGGTTTGATATCTTCTGTATCAGAAACCTGTTGCATTTCCCAAAGAATCATTTTGAACAACAATTCATTTATTTGATGATACATTAAAAACACCATCTCATCTGGTAAATTTGTCCTCTGGGTTTGTAAACCCAATAAGGCATCTACCTGAATAAAATCCCAGTATTTCATTGGTTCTGCATGCAATAAACCAGATAAGTGCGTATCCGCATCTTGCCCCATTGCTGCATATTTTTCATCTATCGCTTTTAATAACTCTTCTCTTCTTGTTGACATTATTTTAATTTTTCCTCTTTAGTAATCACACGTTTTCTATTCTTAATACATATAGGTCCATAAAAGTGTACGAGGTATGAATTTAAATCATACCATTTTCATCAAAGTAAGCCTATAAAAATTAAATCCATTGGTAGGATTAAGAGAACGGCGATTTCACATTTAAAAAATTAGATTTTGTATTTAAAAATAAATTCATTTTCAATACAAAAATTATGCGTTTGCTTCAATTCCAAAAATAGAATGAATCAACTCATCTATTTTATTTTGCTTAAACAAACTCTCAACATCATGCTTTTCCATAATGTCATCTATATACTTATTTTGTTCCATCCCTTTTTTCCATGCTTCAGCATAAGGAATTGATGAAAATGAAACCATAGAATATAAAGCTACATATTTGCTTGGATACAACTCCTGAATTCTTCTTTCAAATTTCTTTTTTAACAAGAATTCTGGGTCAGCAACATAATCACGCATTACTAAATAATTGTATTTTGATAACTCCTGAATTGCATCAGCATTTGGCTTTCTTTGTTTTTGATATTCTTCAAAAATAATAGGCCAATCATGATTATGCTTTTCCATTAGTTTACCCATTTCATGGCAATCCTCTAAACTAGCATTCATCCCTTGTCCATAAAAAGGAACTGTTGCATGTGCTGCATCTCCCATTAAGGCAACCTTACCAGAAGTCCATGGATAACAACGCATAATTGCTAAGCTTGATAAAGGGTTTGTTCCCCATTGATTTGCAACATTAGGGCACATTTCATAAAAATCAGGGAATGTAACTTTAAAAAATGCTTCTATTTCTTCCTTAGTATTTATTTTATCAAATGCATTATCATCTCCTGTAAAAGGCATAAATAATGTACATGTAAAAGACCCGTCTTCATTCGCTAATGCTATTAACATGAATCTTCCTCTCGGCCAGATGTGTAATGAATTCTTATCAATTTTATATGAACCATCTGGATTTGCTGGAATAAATAGCTCTATATACCCATCATCAATAAAATCCTGACTGTAATCAAACCGATCCAGTTTTTGCATTGCTTTATATCGAATTGCAGAATACGCACCATCACAACCAAAAACAATATCTGATTTATGTTCAAGTTTTTCACCTGTAACTTTATTGGTTAAGTAAACCACTCCATTTTCTAAATCAGCACCCGTACATTGGTGATTATACATAATGGTAGCTCCATATTCTTTTTCAGCAATATCCATCATTTTGGCATTCATGCCTCCTCTTGAAACTGAAAAAATAGCTTGTCCTTCTTGCCCGTATGGTTGGTATGTTAACTCTCCTTCTTCACTATGCATGGTTCTTCCATACATTGGAATCGCTAATTCATTAATGCTTTCTTCTAAACCAACAGCTCTTAAAGCCTCCCAACCTCTATGAGATAGAGCTAAGTTGATTGATTTTCCTGCAGTAATTTCTGCCAAACGAATATCAGAACGTCTTTCAAAAATAGTTACTTTATATCCCGCTTTCGCTAAATAAACAGCCCAAAGAGAACCTGCTAATCCAGCACCTACAATAGTAGCTTCTTTCATCTTTTTATTCTTTATATAAATTACCTACAAACCTCACGACTACGCTAGAGGAAAGATCTATGATAATTATTATCAGGTCAACTATAGCAATGACCTAATTATTTATTTTAATATAAATTTCTGTAATTATTCTAGCCAAATAAACAGTAGCAGAACATTTATTTTTTTAATTCTGGCTCCTTCATTACCTCACCACATTGATCACACGTTACCAATTCAGGCGTGTCATAATACTCACTTAATATTTTTGGCAACTGCTTAACGATATCACCTAAATGAAAAGGCATTCTATGCAACTCATTATTACAGTTTTCACAATACCAATAACAGTAGTCCAATTCTTCTTCCGTACGTATACGTTCAATAACTAAACCTACTGTATTTGCTGGTCGTTGTGGAGAATGCGGTACACGTGCTGGTAACAAGAAAATTTCCCCTTCCTTAATGTCATAAGTCACTACTTTACCATCTTGGATGGTTGGTAATTGAATATCTCCTTCTATTTGATAGAAAAACTCTTCTCCTTCATTATAATGAAAATCTTTACGAGCGTTTGGCCCTCCAACAACCATGATGATAAATTCTGTATCTTTATATACAACTTGATTTCCAACAGGTGGCTTTAACTTATCCCTGTTTTCATCTATCCATTTTTGAATATTAATTGGTGGTATTATCATCCTATTTTGGTTTTATAAAAAAGGAGACTGAAGAATTCAGCCTCCTTTTTATTTTAAAATTTTATTAATTAAAGAGTACCTCGATTTGCTTGTTCTCTTTCAATAGATTCAAACAATGCCTTAAAGTTTCCTGCTCCGAAACCACGAGCACCCATTCTTTGAATAATTTCAAAGAATAAAGTAGGTCTATCTTCTAGAGGTTTTGTAAATATTTGTAGTAAATATCCTTCTTCATCAGCATCTACCATTATTGATAATTTTTGAAGTTCTTTTATATCTTCCTTCATCATATCTCTATGTTCACCTAACCTATTAGGAATATCATCATAATACGCTTGTGGTGGTGCTGGTAAAAACTCAATTCCTCTTGCTTTTAACTTACTTACTGTTTCGATAATATCATCTGTAGCTACAGCAATGTGTTGTACTCCTGAACCTTCATAAAAATCTAAATACTCTTCAATTTGAGATCGTTTTGCAGCCTTTGCTGGTTCATTTATTGGGAACTTAATACGTCCGTTTCCATTAGACATTACCTTACTCATCAAAGCAGAGTACTCCGTGTGAATTTGTTTATCATCAAAAGATAAAAAGTTTTCAAACCCCATTACTTCTTCGTACCATTTTACCCATACATCCATTTGCCCCCAACCTACATTACCAACCATGTGATCGATATATTTTAAACCTATTGAAGTAGGATTGTAGTCAGACTTCCATTCTTGGAAACCAGGTAAAAATGCTCCTTTATAATTTTTACGCTCAATAAACATATGTACTGTTTCTCCGTAAGTGTAAATTCCTGCCTTTACCACTTCCCCATGCTCATCTTTTTCTACAGTTGGCTCCAAATAAACTTTAGCACCTCGTTTAGTTGTTTCTTCAAACGCACTACGCGCGTCATCTACCCACAAAGCAATTACTTTTACACCATCACCATGTTTTACAATATGGTCATTTATCGGCGATTTACTATTTAATGGTGTTGTTAATACCAAACGAATTTTGTCTTGTACTAAAACATAACTTACAGAGTCTCTAGATCCTGTCTCTAATCCTTTATATGCTAGTGATTGAAAACCAAAAGCTGTTTTATAAAAATGTGCTGCTTGTTTTGCATTACCCACATAAAACTCTACATAATCTGTTCCTAAAAGAGGTAAGAAATCTTGAGCTCCTTTAAATATTTTTTCTAAACCGTAGTTTACTGATTTTACTTCTTTTTTACTCATAATAGTATATGTGTTGATAATTAACTTGTCTAAAAATGGGATTTTATAGACAAGTTAATTATTGCTTTTTTTATTAATTTCTTTTTATAAAATCCAAGATTTATGATAATCATCTACTTGTAATTTTAAAGCTTCTTCGGTGATAGACATTGGCCTGAAGGGATCAATCATTACTGCTAATTCACCTGTTTCTTTTTTACCTACACTTCGCTCTATAGCTCCAGGGTGAGGCCCATGAGGAACACCTCCTGGGTGTAAGGTAATCTGTCCTTTTTCAATATTATTTCTACTCATAAAGTCACCATCTACATAATACAGTAATTCTTCTGAATCTATATTACTATGGTGATATGGTGATGGAATACTCTCTGGGTGATAATCATACATTCGAGGCACGAAACTACATACTACAAATCCTGCAGATTCCCAAGTTTGATGTATTGGTGGCGGCATATGAATACGCCCAGTTATAGGTTCAAAATCATGTATAGAAAATGCGTATGGGTAATGAAATCCATCCCAACCAACAACGTCAAAAGGATGATTTCCATAAACATATTCCCACATGTTCCCTTGTTTTTTAATCTTTACAAGAAATTCTCCTTTTTCATCGTGAGTTTCCAAATTCTCTGGCAATCGCATATCTCTTTCACAGAAAGGGGAATGTTCTAATAATTGCCCAAAATTATTTCGGTATCTTTTAGGAGTGAAAATTGGCTCAAAAGACTCAACGTATAAAATACGATTGTCTTCAGTATCAAAATCAATTTGATAAATAACTCCTTTAGGAATAATTAAATAATCTCCATATTTAAAAGGAATATTTCCATAATTCGTTCGTAAGGTTCCAGAACCTACATGAATAAATAACATTTCGTCTGCATCTCCATTCTTGTAAAAATAATCTTTAGAAAATGTTTTAGGAGCAGCTAATCCAATATGTAAATCATTGTTTACAAATAGTGTTTTTCTACTTTTTAAAAAGTCTGCTTCTGCTTGTAGTGAAAACCCTTTAAAGCTTAAGGCTTTCATGTTTTTTTCAACTGCAACCTTTGGAGCTACAGATCCTAAATCTTTAATTTCTGTTACTACAGTAGGTGGATGAATATGATATAGTAATGAGGACATTCCTGAAAATCCTGCAGTACCAAATAATTCTTCTTGATATAAACTGCCGTCTTCTTTTTTAAAAGTAGTGTGTCTTTTTGATGGAATTTTCCCCATCTTATGGTATCTAGGCATTGTTTTGTTATTTTAATGATTAAAAGTAAAGTATTAAAATAATGCGTAGCTATTCTGGGCTCCTTTTTATCAGGTAGTGAAGATGAATTAATATGTCTTGCCAAAAAGGTTTCATTGTGTTACAAATATCGGTATTTTTTAAAGATTAATCAACCTCTATGAGTTAAGCATTAGAAATATAACAAATATGTTGTTATATTTTATAAAACAAAACCCAAGTACAAGCACATATATTATGAATTAATAACTGCATTTTTTATTCTAGACAAACATAGAAAAATTAAACCCACTGGTAGTACTAAAACCAAAACCCTACACTTACAAACCACTGCACCCGCTTAACTTCCGGTGACCATGTTGACTTTATTTGCATTGGGCCTAGTATTGTTTTGGCACCATATCCCAATGCATAACCTGTATGGTCAGGAAATGATAACCAGTCGACATCTTTAAATAATCCATCATCTATATTAGCAAAGTTCGCGCTTAAGGTGAAAAAATGCTTTTTATAAAACTGATAGTGTAAATCAATTGTTCCTTTTACATACCCATCACCTGCTACACTTAAAAAATCATATCCATAAAAAGGAGTGTAATTATTAATTAAGTTATTACCATAGCCTCCTATTACAAAATCAAAGGAAGGGTTTGTATTATTCCCTATTCTAAGCCCTCCTTCTGTAAAGGCATTTAAGTATAGGTTTTTAACCAATTTAGTAGCTCCTCCTAATTTTGCTTTAGCAATAGAAAATTGCTCAAAATTTGCCAATTTTTTTCCTGTAAAAAAATATTGGTGATAATCCCCTGAAAAATAAAGTCCTTTTGTCGGATAATAAATATCATCTAAAGCATCATAATTCAACTGACCGTACGCACTAAAAAAATTATCGTTTTCTATTTTATCTCCTGTATTTTCGGCTGTTATTTTTAACATTTTATGTTCCACACCCAATGCTAGCGCTAAGTTTTTCCGAAATGGAGTTTCAATATAAAATTGATTGGTTAAATCTAACACATCAACATCACCTGTAAACTCAATATTGGGTGGCGTTGTATTATCAAAAATACTTAGATTCACTTTTTTCTCAAATGAATTTAAACGAGATTTTAAACCAATACTCCAATAAAACCCTTTATCAATATAATATTCAAAATCATATCTAATATTATCACCTAAAATAATATCTAAACTAACTATATCATTATTCGTTAATAATTGTTTGTGTGTGATATTTACCAAAGCTGCTCCTTTATACAGGTCGTCATAATGCAAACTTAACCTTAAAGAGGTCTTGTTTTTGCTTTCTTGAATGTTCAACTCAAGTATACTATCATTCTTAACTTTATACTTAACAGCATTAAAGTTACTTGTAGCTGCTAAGCCTATAATCCCTTTTTCAATTTTTTCACGAGACACTAATGAAGGGGTTTTTATTTTTAGCTTCCCTAAGATATAGGATCTTGTATAATTTTCTATTCCTTGAATATTGATGCTTTTTAAATAATATTCTTCAATAGTATTCTTGTCTACTTTAACGACCTCCTTAAGTTTTTGCTTTTTTGCAATCTCACGTAAATTAGCTATTACCGATTTTGCTGCTTCATAACCTGATGTGTAAATTTCTTGAGCTTGGTCAAATGAAACGATATTATAATCTTTAATATCTGGCCTTATATATACTGCTGTTTTTTCTATTTTATCGGACATCTGACTTTGTGTATTAAAGTTAGATAATTGAAACATTATATCTGAAGCAGAATTTAATTCCTCTTTCTTCTTTAAACTATCCTGTACATCAACACCGATAACTATGTCAACATTTTTTGCTAATAACTCCTCTATTGGGTAATTATTAGAAACTCCTCCATCAACTAACAGTTTGCCGTTTAAACTAACAGGTTCAAACAGTGTTGGAATGGCTCCACTTGCTAAAATTGCATCAGGTAAATATCCTTTCTCTAGCAAAACCTGCTTCCCTGTTTCAACATCTGTTGCTATACATAAAAATGGGATAGGGAGTTTACTAAAATCATCCACCTCTTTTACATGGTCTAATAATTTCACATAAAAATTATAACTATTTTGTCCTTTAGAAATTGCTGATGGCAGTGATAATTTAAATTTATTAAATGGCAAGACAATCGCGTGTTTGTCCGAGCCTTTTCTTTCAAAAAAAGATTTGTTTTTACGCTGGAAATCGTCTGTTATTAATTTATCAAAATTTACTTCTTTAAACAATACTGTTAGCTCGTCTGCAGAATACCCTGAAGCATACAACGCACCAACAATTGCACCCATACTAGTTCCTGCAATATAATCTATCCTCACTCCGGAGTCTTCCAGTACTTTTAAGGCACCAATATGCGCCAAACCCTTTGCTCCACCTCCACTTAAAACCAATCCAACTTTTAAATCTTTATCTGGAATTGTTTGTTGCGAATATGTTAAAAAAGTAACTAAAAAAAGTGCCGTATAAATAATTTGTTTCCCCACTTTGGAAAGTTACTAAAAGCTAATGAAATTCTTGATATATTTTTTGAGCTTTTGATAAACCGACTATTTTTTGTAGTTCTTCCAATGTCGCCAATTTAATCCGTTTTACTGATTTAAATGCCTTCATCAATTCTACAATGGTTTTTTCTCCTACTCCATTAATGGTTTCCAGTTCCGTTTGCAATGCTGTTTTACTACGTCTGTTTCTGTGATGTTCAATTCCAAAACGATGCGCTTCATTACGTAAATGTTGAATTACTTTTAGGGTTTCTGACTTTTTATCCAAATACAACGGGTATTTATCATCAGGGTAAAACAATTCTTCCAAACGTTTCGCAATACCTATAATTGCTATTTTCCCTCGCAAACCCAATGCGTCTAAACTTTTTAAAGATGAGGATAATTGTCCTTTCCCTCCATCAATAATAATTAACTGAGGTAAAGGCTGCTCTTCATCAAGCAAACGTTTGTATCTACGATACACTACTTCTTCCATAGATGCAAAATCATCCGGCCCTTCTACTGTTTTTATATTAAAATGACGATAGTCCTTCTTACTTGGCTTTCCGTTTTTAAATACCACACAAGCAGCTACAGGATGTGTTCCTTGAATATTGGAGTTATCAAAACACTCAATATGTCTTGGCTCCTCATGCAATCGCAAATCCTTTTTCATCTGTTTCATCATTCTGTTCGAATGCCGCTCAGGATCGGTAATTTTCACTTGTTTAAAACGCTCCATTCTGAAGTACTTCGCATTTCGAATTGACAAATCTAAAATATGTTTCTTATCACCCAGTTTTGGGATTGTTAATTTTAATTCATCTCCCAAATTTACTGCAAAAGGAACATATAATTCTTTCGATTCAGAATGAAATCGAGTTCTGATTTCTGTTATCCCCAACTCTAACAATTCTTTATCAGTTTCTTCTAATTTCTTCTTAAGTTCTAAAGTGTGTGACCGAATTATTGAACCATATGAAATTTGTAAAAAATTAATGTACCCATAGCTTTCATCACTAACAATTGAAAATACATCAACGTTAGATATTTTCGGATTCACAATAGTCGATTTCGATTGATAATTTTCCAACACCTCAACCTTTTCTTTAATTCGTTGCGCATCTTCAAATTGTAGGTTTTCAGCATACGCATTCATTAACTTTTTAAAGTTATGCAATGAATCTTTAAAATTCCCTTTTAGTATTTCTCTAATAGCAATAATTTGGGTGTTATAAGTTTCCTCTGTTTGTAATCCTTCACATGCGCCTTTACAGTTTTTTAAATGATACTCTAAACAAACTTTAAATTTCCCAGAACTGATGTTTTCTTTACTCAATTGGTAATTACAAGTTCGCAATGGATACAGTCCTTTAATTAAATCTAATAAAGTGCGTACTGTTTTAATACTCGTGTATGGCCCAAAATATTCCGACCCGTCTTTAATCACTCTCCGGGTAGAAAATACCCTAGGAAAAGCTTCATTTTTAATACAAATCCACGGGTATGTTTTTCCATCTTTAAGCAATACATTATAACGAGGTTGATACTTTTTTATCAAATTGTTTTCTAACAACAAAGCATCAGTTTCTGTAGCAACTACAATATGTTTGATACTACATATTTTCTTTACCAGTACTCCTGTTTTTGCATTGTCGTGGTTTTTGGTAAAATAGGATGATACTCGTTTTTTTAAATTCTTTGCTTTACCTACATATAATATTTTATCCTCTTTATCATAATACTGATACACCCCAGGTTCCTGAGGTAATAATTGCAACTGTAATTTTAGCGGGTCTGTCATTACTCACAAAAATAAGGAAATACATTGATAAATTACTTTTGCTGACATTCTTAAATAAATGACTTAACTTAGCTAAACAACTTAGAAATAAACATATGAATCCAATTCTAAAAAACATTTTAGCCGTTGTTACTGGTGTTTTCATAGGTATGGCAGTAAACATGGGGCTAATTATGATTAGCGGTAGTATTATACCTCTTCCTGAAGGTGTTGACAATACTACCAGCGAAGGCCTAAAAGCAGGGATGCATTTATTTGAAGTTAAACATTTCATTATGCCATTTTTAGCACATGCCTTAGGTACATTTTCTGGAGCATTTGTTGCGGCTAGATTAGCGGCTAACCATAAAATGAAATTCGCTATAGCAATTGGTGTACTTTTCTTATTAGGCGGAATTTATATGGTATTTATGCTACCATCACCAACTTGGTTTACTGTTTTGGATTTAGGGTTAGCTTATATTCCAATGGGATTATTAGCTGGAAAATTGGCTAGCAAATAATTAGAATGACTCATTAAAACTAAAGAAGAGTGAATTTTAAAGAAATAATTCAAGACACCTACCAAAAAGTTAAAAACATAGAGGATAGAGGACAGTTAGCAACTTACATTCCTGAATTAGCTAATGTCAATTCCGAAAGTTTTGGAGTACACATATCAACAATTGATAAGGTTAGTTTCGGTATAGGTGATTGTTCTGAAAGGTTTTCGATTCAGAGTATCGCAAAAGTACTTTCACTAAGTTTAGCATATGGTATTCTTGGCGAGAAAATATGGGACAGACTTGGGGTAGAACCTTCTGGAACAGCATTTAATTCTCTTATTCAGCTTGAAGCAGATAATGGCATACCAAGAAATCCGTTTATAAACGCAGGAGCAATCGTAATTTCGGATATTCTTCTTAGCAATTTAGAAAACCCAAAAGAAGATTTTTTAGCTTTTGTTAGAAGTCTTTCTAACAATTCAGAAATAAATTATTCAACTAAAATAGCGGCATCAGAAAAAACCGTAGGATTTCGAAATACAGCTTTATGTAATTTTATAAAATCTTTAGACAATATTCAAAACAACCCTTCAGACGTTCTTAATTTCTATTTTGACCTTTGCTCTATTGAAATGAATTGTAAAGAACTTTCAGAGCTACTCTTATTTTTAGCAAACAATGGGGCTAGAACTTTTGACAACAGCCAAGTAGTAACCAAAAGTCAATCTAAAAGGATAAATGCGCTAATGCAAACTTGTGGGTTTTATGATGAATCCGGTGAATTTGCCTTTAAAGTTGGACTTCCTGGAAAAAGTGGTGTTGGAGGAGGGATTATAGCAATACATCCAAATCAATATGCAATTGCCGTTTGGAGTCCAAAACTGAA
>JABSPO010000044.1 GCA_013214625.1 Flavobacteriaceae bacterium | reverse complement strand
TTAAAGAAGACTTTAATAAACTGCCTTTTTGTAGCAGGTAATTCAATATCAATTTCAAATCGTCATCATCAGAAACCCTCGCAGTTATAAAAACTTCATCTTTAAAATTGTTTAGTAAAAAACCCCCTATTTCTATTCGTTCACTTCCATATTTAGATATTAAAACATGAGTCCTGATTAATACATCTTGATCGTTTAGTATCCGAAATTTATTTTTAAAATCAGCCACAGCAGTCTCAGGATACTGCGATACAGTTATTCTATTATGCTCAAACAGTTCGTTTATAACTTCATTGAATAACTCCAATTGCTTCTTAGACATCATTCGAGAAGATTGCGCTAATACTTCTTTAATAAACTCCAACTCAGAAAAACGAGGACTAATCAACATTATCTGTAGCCCTATCATCATTAATTTTCCCTCAATTATTTGAACTACCTGAGCAAGCGCATCATTACTTCGCAATTCTTTTAATACCCTTTGAATTCTAATTAAAATCGATGCTTGTGTATTGTTTAACTTTTCTATTACTAATTGAGCTTGTTCATTTTTCAAATGGGAATTCAAAAATTCTTGCAATCTTTCTTTGTGCTCGTATTTGAGCATAGCCTCAAAAACTTCTTTGGGATTAGTTTGAATCCATCTTACCAGTATTTCATCATTCTGGTTAGCTAACTTTCCATCATTCAAAGCATACTGATTTAACTTATTCAATAATTCATTTACTCGTTTACTTAGAATATTAAGATTAGTGTTTCCTAAATCTTCCTTATATAAAGAGATCATTCCTTCATACAATTCTATATTGGATTTGGATCTTTCGCTTGGCCAAATTTTCAATTGTGTAAATTGAACCAATAAATTTAGCTTCGATGATTTCTCTTTTTCAGCCAACACATCAATTAGATGCCTTACATATGATTTACTATCAATTCTGTTGTTTTTATGGTCGATTAAATAATCCAGGCTTAAACTCCACAAATCATTTTTCGTTGTTGAAAACTGATTGCTTTTTACTAATTTTGTCATTAAATTAATGGCAGACAATAAAGTATCGGAATGTGTAGGAGCTACGGAATAAAATATTGCAGCATAAGTTGTTTCATTAATAGTTAAGAGCAAAGCTGACCACATGCTCGAATGCTTTTTAATATTCAACAACCATTTAACAAATTGCGATTTATTTTCTCGAGAAAGGCTACTAATTAAATCGTTTACATCTGTCGAACTTAGTTTATTAGTCTTGTCATTTTTACATCGCAAATAATTTTCTAAAAGATTCCAATAATTCATCGGAGTTTCTTTTGCAACTTTCTTTCTTTCTGATAAACTTTCATCAGAAAGAATAATCAAGGTACTAATGAAATCTGATTGTACTTGAGAGTTTATAGTTAGCGTTTTAATTGTTCTCTCTATAAGAGCAATTAATTCTTCATATTTGAAATTATACCGAGATGCCATTTGAGTTAACATACTTTTCATAAATGTTACTTTATTAAAAAGTGACCCTCGCTCGACCAATAGATGGCTTAAAACCCAAAACCAAGCTTCTCTAGAAAAATCGGAAACATTAGTTTGAATAATTTTCTCCCTATCTTGTATGCCTACAAATTTGTCCTTAAATTCAATTATTTGTTGATGGTTATTTGGTTCTAGCCCAGCTACAATTTTAGTTAATGAATCATCTTTAAATTGCCAAGCCATTCTTCTTCGAATACCCTGAGATTTACCAACAACTCTTAATACGTTTATTGTTTCAAACCTATTTGATTTTAACAGTGCTTGTAATATTTGATGAATATTTCCACTTTCCGATTTATACCACCAAGGCATATACCCTTTTGATAAGTAACTTTGCAATAAGGATAACTTGGATGTTGTTTTATCAACAATTTCAATCTTATCTTTTCTATTGCCAGCATAAAACAGTAGCTCTTTCAATTGCTTGGAAAGTTCTTTAGAGAACTTTCTTGACAAACTACCGTGTAAATCAGCATAATCTATTTGGCCTAAATCTAATTCTAAGGAATCAATTTTCCATACTTGTTCTGATGGACAAAACTCATCAAAAACCCGAGTAAGTTCATCGGCCATCTTTAATTTCCCCCAACGACTTATTTCAGACTGAAAAGAAAATGCCAAATCTTTATCGTTAAACGAAGTTTCCCATGACACCCTAGAGACGATATGCTTGTTATTTTCAATCATTCGTTCTACTATCAATTTCAATAAGTAGCGTAATTAATTCCAAGGCTGTTTTTTCTAATTCTAGTTCATTTACCAACTGCTCTTCCTCTGTAACCTCAACTTTTCGTAAGCTATTTCTCCAATTGCAAAATTTTGGAATTAACTTTTTGAGTTGAATACTACTAATCGCATTTACCGATGTTTCTACATAAACAGGCAATATGCTCTCCAGAAAGATATTTATCCTAGAAGTAAAATTTACTTGTGTGAATTGTGGGACGAAGTCAGGAAAAAATAACATTTCCGAATATTGAAAAATAGAATGATTTAAACCTATTGGTTGATCACCTCCTAAGTTTGCTCCAATAGCAATTTTATTATTTGTACCAGGAATTGTTTGCCATAAACCGGCTGCCCATTTACACTCTTCAGTTTGTATTACAGAAAAGGCTTTTTCACAAACATGTATTGTTATAGACTCTGATAGGCTGATATTGGATTTTTGCAAATCCTCCCTGAACAATTGTTCAATCCCTAAAGCTGAGTGGTAATTTACTTTTTCTTTTACCACATGGTATTCCGGTTGTTCGCCTCCTTGTAAATAAGCAATCTGAAAATAGAGTGATTTAACCAATAGATTCGGTTCTATGCATATTACACCTTTTCTATTTTCAATCATCCAACAGGACAATTTCAGCTGCTCTTTAATCTCAGGAGTTATATTTTTTATAGCGCTTTCTTGGTTAGTCTCGATAATTTCAGACATGAAATTCTTATACAACTCATTTAAACCAAAAAGTAAGTTCATTCTCAATTCTAATCCCGAATAATTATTAAAATCTATTTGAGTAATTCTCTCTAACTGATCTACTTTTTCAGAATCGAAAATGAAATCAATGTTATATGACTGTAACCATTTTGAATTTAATTGTTTAGGTAACTTCTTAAATGTAGCTATCAATTGATCCGCTCCAATATAATTTACCGATTTTTGACGATAATACGAAAGAAGCCCTAAATTTTGAAGTAACAAGCTTTTAAAAATAACCTGTCCTTTTGTAGTATCCCCTGTGTAAATTGAGCCATCAATAATTGAATTAATCAATATTGGCGATTCTCCATGGCGAGCTAACAAATGATCTAAGATTTCATTTCTTCGATCCAAACTCACTTGCTCCTCTTCCATAATTTGCATCAACCCCCATATATAAGAGTTATAAGGATCGTTTTTATATTTCTTCCAACTACTACTATCCAAGTCTTGTTGACTTACAAAACCAAGGCTAAAATCGAATACATTATTATTTTTTAATAAGGGTTTAATACTCGGGATATCATAGAGCGATTGAAAAAAATAAGTTGGAGAAAACTTCTGGTATGGCACCGGATATTCTTTCTTCTCTGGATTTAATTTATCCTGCTGATCATAGAAATGTTTCCTATCAGAAGGAGTACCTGAAGTTGAATTAATAAATGAAAACAATTGAGGAATATTCGCTAATTGTGAAAACTGATTCGCCAATTGCTGATCAAATAAAGTTAAATATCCCCTGAGTTGTCGAGACTGTGAAATTTGTACCGCTGATGCATTTGAATCAACCGAAGACGTCCCTACTGCAAAAACTTCAGGAAATGTATTTTGAATTGAATAGTAACTATTGATGTCTCGGTAATTTCCAGATGGCAAATCTGGTTGCAATTGAATAGCTGATCCAATATCTTCAAGGTGTAATTTTCTTGGAGCAATAGGAAATTCATCACACGTAGTTATACCAGAGTAAGTGTTTTTATCCTTACAAATAATCACTAATTCTTGATCCTTAATTGAATTAACAAGATCAATCACCAATAATTCATTCGCCTTTGCATCCAATTCATATTCTTCGCCCCCCTTAGTAAAAGTGATATCGGAAACATATACCACCCCCTCTATTAAAGAAATTAAATGAGTTATTTCTTCAGCATGAATGACTAAAGGTTTGTCTTTTAAATCCGACTGATTAATCCAACCATTTTTCAGTATTGGTCCATTAAATATCTCATTGGTTTCAATACCTTTTTCTTTCAATAAATCGTACCCACTCTGTTTTACTCGAGGAAATATAAGTTCTTCTATCCCTTCTCTAATTTTTCCTAATATTTTTGCAGACTTGCTTAACTTTGCTATTTCTATTGTTCCAAAGAGTTTACTCGTTTTCTTTTTAAGTGGCTTAGGCATTAAAAAAAGCTCTCCTAAATTACGACTTTCATTCAGTAAGTAAAAGGCCTGTTTGCAAATTTGATCTATTTCTTTTATGCTTGTTTTATCACTAGCATCGGTAATAACAGGATCAATATATAGATGTACCCTATACACATGACTCACTTCAGATATATAACTATGGATAGGCTCTATAACAACATTCTCAATACGCTCTATCCCATCTATCAGATATTTCCGGTAGTCTTCTATGGTCACAGGGGAAGTGGTCAATATTTGTTCAGGAGTGAAAAATTGATTTTCAAATTCAAGTGCTCCTTCTTTATTTGTTAGGATATCTTGGACAGGGAAATTATTACAATAGCCTAATTCTGTAAGGGCAAAACATACCTGATCCAAAATAGTGATACCAGGATCACTAGGATTAAAATTTGTCCACTCCGTCCCACTAAACTCTTGAATATAGGCTAGCCCTTTTTCCTTAATTGCCTTAAAATTTTGGTTTAAAGGAAGTGGCTCATCTAATATGTAGCTTTTATCTGTCATAGTAGATGTTTACATTTTAATTGGTGATTTTCTGATGTTACCAATAGTGTTTGTATAAGTGTTTTTACTACTACCGCTGAATCAGTAGCGGAACTAGTTTTTGAAGCCTCTAGGCTTTTATTAATCTCAATCGATGAAACACTTAGTACCCCTTCAATATTTTTAATTAGACTAGAAATTTGAGACTTTGTTAAACCTTGATCGATTTTCATTTGCACAGCATCTGATTCAATCCAAGGCGATAAATATAAATTCAGTTTCTTGTTTATTTCCTTTTCAATCTGGCCTAAACCATAATTTTTATCGACCAATACATTGGCTGTTACACTCACATATTCGGGTATAAAATTTAGAGTCTCAATATTGGCAAAAGCTGAAGCTCTCTTACTTAAGTATTCAGCAACCATTTCTTCGGTACAAACACTTACTAATGGTATAAAAGCACCAACATCATTAATGTGCTCAAATTTCTTAACCAAATAGATTTTAGTTTTCCTATTGACTTTATCATACACACATTTCGAATAAAATATATCAGGAAATTCTTGTTTAATTATCCCAAAATAATCCACAGAATTTATTACCCTATCTTTTGTTCTTAAACGTGTACTTATCCTTTTATTCATTATGGAACCATCTTCTGCTCCACGTCCAGAAAAAGACGGAAATATTTGAACCACTTTACTTATTTCCGGTATAGGATTCAATGATTTACTAATAGCTCCAGCAGGCAATTTGGGCGTATTCATATCCGATAAAAAAGATGTACCAGTCCGCTCCACTTCAAATCCATTACTTTGTAAATAAATAGTATCGGGATATGAATTCGGATTGTTTGGTACTCCTATCGATAACCAAAATTGATCGTTTGGCATACTAACATGGGTACTGGAAATATCATCTGATATGCTTACTTTAATGATCCCAGAGCACGTGAAATTTTTTGTTACATCACTTAACACTGGCATGACCTTCCAACCAGACGCTGTTAAGTATCTATAATTAATTGCTACTTTATCAGGGACAGTTCCAGTTTTTCTTGCCAACTCAAAGTATAAATTAAGTTCACAAGGAGCAACAAGTTTATCCATTGACAAGTACAGAACTCCTTCACTTTCTATAGCTGGAAACAAGGGCAAAATATTCTCTACAGATTGAATACCATCAAGTGTAGTTTTATTAATTCCAGGGTTAAAATCTGCATCAGGAGAACTATCATATACCTGATATGTTTTATTTGGTGTGTAAGCGAAACATTGAAAAGGGGTGTCAGATTTACTGAAATCTAATTGAATTGATTGATTTGCAGCATAATTGGCTGATAACAACTTTACATTAGGTACAAAGGGAAGATTAGCTGGCGCATGGGTAGGCGCTTTTTTATCAATCAATTCCTTCGCATTTTTATGGGCTATGTTGGAGACCACTTTTGCATACACATCAGTTCCAAAACCCATTTCAGGGCCAATTAAATTCATCTTTAAGAAGCCATTCGTACTTTTTTCCGTGAATTTCAGAGGTTTATGCTGCAGTGAAGGATCTGGTTTTATCGTTGGTGCTATCTGAAAGGAAAACACACTATTTCCCGTGGACTCCACAGGATTAAACTGATGAGAAGGATCTTGTTTTAGCGTTGGACCTATTTGAAAAGAAAACACGCTACTCGATTGTAAGGTATTATTTTCAGTTGTACTGAACAGCAATTCATTTGCATTAACTACGGTTTTTTGTAGTTTTTGATCAGCGTAATTTTTACAAACAAATCTCCCAAGTTTGTTATCAAATGAACAGCTACTTTGTTTTGTAGTGGTTAGGGTTTCCCATTCATTATCCTGCAATACATCAAAATTACTCGTAAAGCTTTTATTGTTAAATGCCCCTTTTTTAACCTCTTCAGTGGTTTGTGAATTACTACTCTCTTGAGGAGAAACCTCCAAATTCATATTATCATTGTACTCCTGATAGTAATTTTGGAAATTAGTAGGCAAGCCATCCCAATCAATTTGGATATTTAAGAATGTTAATGGCTTACTAAATATCTCTTCACTTCCTATAATAAAACTATTGTTCAATACAGGAGTTGGACCGAACAATTGATACGGTTTTTTTGTACTTAAAACGCCATAATCACTATTCAATGTAAACGATTTAACATTAGCTACTGCTACACTAATATCGATGGCTGAAAAAATTGGAGGTTCTGAAAGATCGTCAAATTGATCGAACATCATTTTGAACATCGGCCAATAAACATCGATTTCATCAGGATTTTTCGTGAATTTTTCAATGGGTTTCTCCGAAGGATTTAAGATTATTTCTAAGCTTATTTCTTGCTTATTATTTCCCTCAGGTAGTATTTCATAGCTGTTATTTTTAACTGTAGTTGTTCCCTTTTCTTTTAATTCAAGCCATCCTGTCTTAGTACTTAAGTAATATTTTGCTTGTGTAAATAATTCTTCCTTTAGTACTGCCTCAAAGCTTAATTTAATTGTGATTTTTCGTGTCCCCTCTTTTAAATACAGTAAAGGAGAAGCAAAAGCGAATCCTAAAGATTCTGGAGAAGCTATATTTTCAGGTTGCCCACCAAATGTTTTCCATCCTATTGTATTTCCTACTTTGTTTTTTTTTAAAATAGTCTGCTTTTCCACTGGAGCTTTATACAATGAAATCAACCCTGTATTTGAATCCTTATTTTGTGCAAGAGTAAATCCACTAGTAAGTATACCTGGATTAAGATTCGTGCTATTTAAAGACCTAAATAAAATAGGCTGTTTATTCACATCTACACCTGCTTTAAACAAGGTCCCCTCAGCTAATTGAAAGGTATTATCCTTTTTTACCAATTCAGCACTGATGATGGCTTTATCAGGTTCTGCATTTCTTTTCTTTTGTTTAAGAATGTCTTTAAAATAGAATTCAAGGTGTTTTTTTGAGATGCCGTTAAGTTGTTCTTGCTGAATTTCTTGTAATTTTACAAACGCTCTTAATAACGACGTGTCAGGAAAAACACCTTTTCGCACACTTAAACTATCATATTCTGTAGAAGCATGATCAATAATGTCACTTAGAAAACTAAACAATTGATCACCAACAAAAACTAATGTATTTAGCACCTTATTTAGGCATTCTTGCATTCCTTTTTTATCCGATTTTTCAGTCGGATTTAATGGCATCTGGATATTTAGAACATTCCAAAAAGGCTCATTACTTTGTACCCAAATCGCTTTAGAATACTCTTGAAACAACGACGTATCAATAGTTTGAATACCTTTTATGGTTTGATTTGAACTTACATCCTTCCAAAGTGCAATTAACGCCCAAAAGTAAGCGCTAAATTTTAGCTTCAATTTGTGAATTACAAAATTTTTAAGGCTGTAATCATGATGGTATTTGTCCATGAAATAACTCCATCTTTCAATCTTCATAAATACCTCTAGTAATTGATTAAAGAGTTGATTGAAGTATATTGAAATATTCTCCTGTGTAGGAGTGTTGCTAATAACTTGTTTTAAATTTGTACAAGTCGTATTATAAAGGCCGTGAATTTTTGTATAATTCACCCTTGCTATATTAGCCAATAAAAACACTGGGTCTTTCATTAAAAAAGGGTTCCAGGTTCCATTTATAGTATTCTCTTGATCATAAAAATTGATCAATGTAGCGTATTCCGTTAGGAATTTAAGACGATCAATTTCCTCCCTACCATCAATAAGGTTTAAACTAGGGGTTAATGCCGATTGTAACGAAAATATCGTTTTATTTTGATCAATCTGGCTCATTTCATAGTATGATTTAAATTGGTGCCTTCATTTACATAAAATGGAAATACATAATTATGTCTGGTATTGGTTTTACTGTACACATATGCTATATCTATTATTACAGTTCCTCTATGTTCTTCACTATATGTTACTTCAATATTTTCTACATTTATTCTTGGTTCATTATGTAATAAAGAGGATTCAATCGCATCAATTATTTCGCCTTTTAGTGTCTCATCCATTTTCTTAAATAAGAACTGACTTAATCCTGTACCAAAATCTGGTTCCAAACATCGTTCTCCTTTATTTGTTTGAAGAATAATATCAATGGAGTCATTTACATTTTTCTCATATTGAGTTAAATTTAATTCTAAATTTCCAATAGAAAATGTAATCGGAAATGCCCATCCTGATCCTAAATATCCTTTTTCTTTTGTGCCTATACTATCCACCTATCATAACTGTTGGTGCCCCTAAAACAATTTGTCCACCATGCGCTGTTGAATCTCCCATTCTTGCTGCAGGAACTCCTCCAATCATTACTGTAGCAGAGCCTTTAACTATTGAATCTGGAGGACCTACACACACACATATCTCCTACTTTTGCTGCAGGTAGTTTACATATGAGTACTGTTGGTTCTCCAGGCCCTGTAATCGGGCCTCCTACATGAGGAATTTGAACTGGACCTACTGGCGTTGTCATAGGACATTGATGAAAATCTGTTAATCTTGCTGCTGGGGGCATATTGTTTTGTTTTAATTAATCATTACCATTGCTCCTTTGAGCGTTAATTGAGTTCCACCTTGAACTTCTGCTGTCATACTTCCTTTTGCAGAATATTGCTGATTGGCTGTTTCTTTTATATTCATTCCAGTGGTTTCTACATCTCCACCAGACGACTCCACTTTTATTCCTTTGCTTCCTTTTATTTCTATATTTTGATCTGCTGTGAAAGTTATATTCTTTGCACTTTTAAATGCGATGCCATCACTAGACATAATTATACTATTGTTGTTTTGATCTTCTATGGTTACCTTCTTGTCTTTATCACTTAAAATGATAGTATTATTTGAAGGGGTTTTAATAGTAAAAACTTTATTCTCATCATCAAACTCAACTGTAATTCCTGACATCGAGACTATTGCTTTTTTTGGGTTTTTTTCTGCAGCGGTATAGTCACTCGCTGGTTGTAAATTCGAGCTACTATATACACTTCCCAGAATAATTGGATATCTAGGGTCTTCATTTAAGAATCCCAGAATTACCTCATCCCCTACTTCTGGCATGAAAAATACTCCAGCCCCACTAGTAGAATAAAAATTAGTAAGCCTAGCCCATATACCTTCCCCTGAGGCATCAAACAATGGTACGTTTACCAATATTCTGTATTGACTATCAGGATCATCATATGTTTTTTTAACAGTTCCATTAAACAAACCGCTAGCTCCAGGAAGTAAACCTGCTGCAGGTGGCGACATTACATCAGATTCTTCTGTAAACCACTCACTCGATAGCCCAATTGTTACTTCTGAAATCCAGTCTCCCTCCGATATATCATGTTTTATTCCTCCTACAATATGATCTCCATTTATTCTTTCTCCCAAACCACCTAATGTGATATAGGTCCCCGGAAGTGGTAAGTTTGTCCCTTGAATTTTTAACTCACCTTGTATTTTAGCGTATTCACTTTTAACAAGTTGCGCATTAGCCCAATCGGTTAAACTACCCGATTCTAATGGTGCCGTAGTCATTAAATCATAGTCAGATAAACCGACTACGTCCGATAGTTTTTTTGATGTTATATTTCCTGGGCCTGAATGGCTATTGGTAGATTCTTCCGAAACAATGGCTTGTGTTTTATAATCCCAAGCACTTGCTTTTGTTGAACCCAGTTGATTAACAGAGTTTACTTCTGCATTAAATTCTAACAGGTTATCACCATATTTCACTGTAAGTACCGAAGTGGTAGTGGCATCAGGTTTTATAGCTGATACTTTCCCATTGATATTAGTAATAATTAATCCATTTGCTTCTGCTCTGGATAATATAAAATCCCAATCGCTTACATAATATTGTACCTGCTCCGGCCATTGCATAGTAGTTGCAGTTACCTCATTGGTTAAATCGGAATAATTTCCAATGATAGAAGTAATAATATCACTGTCTTTTTTCTTAGAAAAAGTTAAGCTTTTGCGACCTACCGTCATTTTTATGGCAGCATCCCTACATTCTATTTCTAAAGAAGAACCAATATGCTGGTCTACCCTTATAGTTTGCTTGGTTATTATCCCTTTAAATATCTGAGTATTTTTATTATCATATCCCGCTTCAATTGTAATCTCTTTTCCTGGTACAAGAGTATCACCAGAACTTGCCTCAAATTTCCCGGTTGCAGCGTTTCCATCTAAAACGACAATGCGCGCAGATGATATTCTATTCACCGACATTTCTACATCAATAGATAATACCTGTATACTATCAGGAATCGTATTTCCTGCAACTTTCACCACGAAAGTAGCTATTCCTCCGCTTTGAATCTTATCAGTAGCTGCCATTAGTTAGGTTGAATTATTGGTGGGAAAACAAGTTGCTGTCCGCCCCTTAATTGTCTGAATTTGTTCAGTTTATTGTATTCTGCAACCTTAATATAATAAGAACTATCCTCCCAAGTTTTATCACATAACTGCGGAAGAGTATCCCCCTCAACAACATTTACCAAATGAGTTACATCAGGAGATTTCTTTTTGGCCTTCTGATTTGCTGTTGTTATGGACATATAATTATCAAAATCCAGGTTTACTTTAGCCCGCAAGGGGCTACCATCCGGTTTAAAGAGATTATAAGTAACATCCATAGATTTTAATACCCCCTTGAAAATAAAGTCTTTCCCCCATTGTATTTTCACGAAATTTGAACGATGTATATCTCCATTATAGTCGTAAACTATAGTACTAAGGGCACTTATCTCCTTTTCCATATGAACTCTCTTAGAGTCAACTATACCTGTGCAATCAATATCAATTGAAATATTCAATTTTTTATTGGAAGAAAACTTATATTTTTGAGAAGGAGTGATAGAGTCCGGTACCGATTGATCAGTATACTCTATTTTCCCGTTCCACTTTAATTCAGTGGGATTCATCATCAAAGTATAAGGGTTTCCTGATATTGCAGACGAAAATCCTTTGTCTTTGTAACCAGTAATTTTCATCATTTCTAAGCTTTCAGCCATCCAATCAATTATTTTTATCGTTTATCTTTTCTTTCTTTTAGAAAAATCAAAAATCATTTTTTTGCATTCCATCTTCAACTGAATTTTCAATCTTTGAAAATCTTCTTTCCTAAGTGCAGTATTTTGATTTGACAAATCATTCCGAACTTCTGTTCTGATAACAATTTCACGTATTTCTATAGGCATACTCTATTATATTTCTAGATAAATTAGTTTAAACCTTTTCAAAATAGGTATAAGCCAATTCTATGGACTCGATTACTACCTCATTCCCATCTGATTTTAGGTCGGAAACCGAATACTTAATAGGGTAAGCACTGTAGAAGGTCCAAGACATTTGAGATTTTCCTTTTTTATTTAATAAACTAACTAAAATAGGAGCCGTTACAATAGGCTTTGACAAGCCTTTATTCAAGGTTCTGGATACCCATGTATTTAATTTTGATCCTCCTGGAATAATGGCTCTTTTTAAAATCAAGTTCTGGCTTGAGGACATAGATGGGAGCCGATATTTAAACCGGTTTTCCCCTCCACTTCCAAATTCTTCTACTTTTATCTCTTTAGAAATACCAGATACTTCTTGAAATGCAATTTTTTCCCCATTATAATTCAGTTCGAAATGGAAATTAACAGGATAGTATTTTCTTTCATCACTTTCCATTCGTAATGATCATTTGCTCGTGTGCAATTTCAATTGTATCAACAGCCACTTCATTACCATCCGATTTTAAATCAGTACTGGTAATTTTCGTTGGCCAAGCATTGTTTAATGTCCATTGCATGGTAACTTTTCCTTTTTCATCCAAGAGTTTAATTATAACAGTTCTTCTCTTGATTGTATTCATTGCTATTTCTGCATGCCAATCCCAAAAGGTATTGTCATTTACAAATATTCCACGCTTCATCGTGATATTTCCATACTTGGTTAGTCCAGGCATTTTCTCTGTAGAAAAAAGTGGACTATTACTTTTTCTATATTCAATAATTTGGTTTTCAACATCCATTCCAGATACTTCCTGAAACGCCACACCTTTTAATTCAGTTCCTAAATCTACTTCAAAGCGAAACTTTGGCATCGGCCATGTTGCATCTTCTTTACTTCCATCATCAGCCATAATCTATTTTTTTTTACGTTTGATTAATACTATTTTTTAACTTTTTGCCATTTGTTGTTCAAATGTCAATACAATAAATTCTGCAGGATGAACAATTGCTACTTTAACAGTAACTCTCATAAATCCTTCTAAAAGATCTTCTGGTGTCATAGTTGATCCTAGTCCACATTGAACCTGAAATGCATCCGCTGCGCTAGCTCCTTGTAATCCACCTTCTTTCCAAACTCCATTTAAAAAACTGGATATCATTGCGATAACTCCCTTCCATGTATTTACATCGTTAGGCTCAAAAACATACGCATGTGCCGCCAACTTACAAGACTGCTCTAAGAAGGTCATAGTACGTCTTACAGGAAGATATCTCCAATCCAAACTATTACCATCTAACGTTCGCGCTCCCCAGATTAATATTCCTAATCCATTAAAGAATCTAATTGCATTGATCGATTTCCCAGAAACAGCATCTACATTTAATCCTTCCTGTTGGCTACTAGATAATTTAATTGGTAATCTAGCTGCTCCTACAATAGATGTATTTGCTGGTGCTTGCCATGGCCCTACTTCATTATCAGTAGTAGTAATAACGCCTGCTAACGCACCACTTGGAGGTAACATATTCGCATCCGAAAGAATATGCTTAATCATTAAGCCATACGTTTTACTTGAGTTAATTAAAGCTGCTTGATTTTGACTTACGGTTAGTTTATCCAAATTCCCCAAAATTGCAGCTACGTTAGGGTTTGGAGCATCCGCTGGATTCAACAATGCTTCTAATTGCTTCGTATCACCTCCAAATAAGTTAGTGTAATCAATATCCGAGTTCTGCATGATTGTAGTTCCTATAAATGGATAATATGCAGTTCCAAATTTTAACCCATTAGTACCTGTATTATTTCTAAATGTCTCAATATCGTTAGTGTACATTATAGGATCAGGATTTCTCCCTCCAATGATATCGAATATGCTAATTGCTGTTCCCATTTCAGCATTTTGTAAAAGCATATCTTGCATAAGTGTACCATTATCTGCAACTGGAAGCAAAGTAGCTTCAGGACAGATATACATAGTAGGCTCCTCCTCATTTTTTAATAATGCCAAACCACCCATTAAATCATTTAATTGCACATTTGGATTAATGATCTGATCCCCAGGTGTCATTGGCTTACCAGATGGTGCGCCATATGATCCTACAGAGACAATATAAGCATCACCTCCGCCATTCTCATAAAACAATTTAATACTATTGTATAAATAATAAATGGTATTAGGGTCAGGAACAATTGAATAATAATCTGCTCCTATTTGCATATAATCTCCCTTTTCTGGAAGGCTTTTCTCTTTAACTAAATAGTATTCTGGATTGTACTGTTTATCCTTATCAGGGTAGCAATAAATTGCTTTAAACTGAGATAGAGACGTTATCTTCTGAGGCACATTTGCATAAGATTTCCCCTCATAAGACGCTTGAGGTGTATATCCTACAAACGCAGGAACAGCTGTTGCAACTGGCACTACAGCATTACCAAAAGCGCTTACCTCATTGATATAGACTCCAGGTGATTTAATGTTTGCTAAATTCATAATCTGTTCATTATTTCTTTATTACTCTAATCTTTATTTTATATATATACATACATTGGTGATGAAACCAATTTTGTGATAGTATCCACTTTAAATCCAATTCTTTCGGGAGTTGGATTTGGTAAACCGTTTAAAATAACTTTAGAGGATGTTCTTTTATTTTGTGAATTATCATCCTTTATTGCCTCATTAATTAAACTGAATTTATAGTTTGGTGATTCTGCCAATGGGATAAGATGATCCCCCGAAGTAAATAGAAGCGCTTCCTCACCGGTTGCAATTGTAGTTTTAAAAGGGCCTTCAAAACTCATATCAGTCTTACTAGAAATTTTCGGGTTGTCCAATTTGACTGAACTTCTATTTATAATATAATATTGCCATTGCGTAGCTCTTGATTTAAACTTAATTACAAACTCCGCAACTGAATTCTGTTGGGTCAACTGTACAATATCTTTAAAATTGATTTCAAGTCGAGCTAGAGAACCTGTGTAATCTTTTTTTAAAAAAACTCCTTTAAGCTCTCTCCCCTTTTTACTAAACGTGTTTGTTTTATTCTCTGAATTAAAACTTATCGTCCCTAACCAATTAGTAGGCAGGTCGGTTATTAGATTAAAATAGATGTCTTTTGAGTGTACATTGAAATTGAATGAAATTTCATTAGTTACCTTTTCTATATAGTTTAAATAGTTAATCAATGAATCCTTTGTACTGCAATAGAAGCTAAATCCATCTATTTGACTCCTTAAAATCAAACCAAAACGTTGCATCATTTTCATAGTTGAATCAGACGGAACAAAATCCAAACAACTACATACATTATCATTAAAATAACTATGTAAAACCTTTACCTGAAATATTTGTTTATACCCTGATCTTATCATGATGTAACCTCAATTGATGTTTCCGTTACAGCGCTAGTAACTCTTGAAATTTCGTTTGCTTGAATATCTATTAACTTCATTTTATATACTATAGAGGGCATGTATTTTGCACCCATAGCACTCCACAGGTTATGCATTTGCGTATAATCCAGTTGCTCTAGAACGAAACTTAATTTATTAATGCCCTTTGGTAGGTTTGAATATGAACTTGATTCAATACTTTGATTTCCTTGAAAAAACAAAATCGAAGCATTTAGAAATTTTAATGTTTCCTTGTAGTCATCAAACTGAGATGTGATTAGTAAATCTAAATTAAATCGATCACTTGGAGTAGTATCTACAAAACTCCCATTAGGAAGTTTTTTAACTTTATTATAAAAAGGTTGATTAGTTTCCTGCTCTATATTAATTAATGAGATTACAACCTTATTTTGATTACTTTGAGGAGTAGATCCATCTGCTTCAATAATATTATTTATTAAAACAATATCATCTGAAAGATCAAATCTATTTTTTAAAAACTGATCTAGGGCATTCTTTACAAATAATAAGGATTGTTCTATCATTTCATTATTCTTTAAATTAGAAAAAAAGAAAATCACCCACTTAAGAAGATTATCTAATATTTCTACAACAGCAAATTTATTGAGATCAACAGTTTTTACAAGAAAATTAGCGTACACCATTTATGTACAAAAATCAAAACCATTAAAAAAACCGTAGACAATTTGTAGACAAGTAACAATCTTAATAAATCAAATGACCACTTATTAAATGTATTATATCCTTCCAACATTATTTAAAAAGAGGGCTGTCAGATTGTATTGAATAAATGAAATGTAATTTAGACTACAAAGGGCACTTATATCACCGACATTACATAATTATGTAAATCTCTCTCTTTTGGTAAGACCAATTTCTTTTTCAATCGATATTTATGGGTTCGCACACTATCTTGATTGATTCCGAGTAATTTACAAATATCATTATTGGTCATATTCATCTTTAAATAGCAACAGTATTTTAGATCTATAGGTGTTAAATCTGGATGTTGTTGTGATATATTTGTCAGAAACCCGGGATTTATTTCCTCAAAATACAATTTGAAATCTGCCCATATATTCTTATCCATTATGGACGAATCAATTAACTTTACAATGGAATTAAGTTCAGACTTCACCACGTCATTCACATTAGAGTTGAGCATTTTTATTCTGCTTTTTACTTTGGATAATATTTCAACTTTCTGCTCCAATTCTAAGACATAGCGGCTTGTAGTTCTCGTCCTTAATTGATTTGAATTATTAACTTCAATATCAATATTGCATGTATCATTTATATTTTTCGAATTTGAATTTAACATTCGGAGAATAGATTTTATACCTGACTTAAGATAGCCTGGTTTTAAAATATGATCAAATTCATAAGAAAAAATAATTCCATTTGAAAACTCCGTCAAAGCCTTGCTATCAATATACCTATTATAGCATAAAATTGGCACATTCTTTTCTCGAGACAGTGATGCCAGTTCTCGTAACAACTTATAGTTATTTCTGAAACATAAAATAATAAGAGCAGGTTCAATACTTCTTGCTACACCAAAAAAATTGTGCTCATTGGTTATTGAGATCGTATTTAAATTATAGCCACGGATTTGATCTATGGTTAATTGAATTTGAGACAATACTTTAGTGTCATCACAGCCTATTATTATCGATTTATCTACAGCCATCTAAACCAAATTTAAATTAACCACATACCAATACATTACCCTACAATATAGTATAATAAAAAAACTGAATATGATAGCCTTCGTATGATTCATAACATTCCAAGAATATATTTTTTTGTATTGTCCGCTAATGAATTGTTTACAACCATAAAATAATCTCCAGATTTCAAAATCTGTTTTTAATGGTATATTTTCTAGGTAAAAATTACTCGTTTTAATAAAACAGGTAGAATTTCATAGCCGTATTATTCCATATCATTAGATAATTCAAAGTTGAGGGAATAATAAACTGAATTTTAGAAAAATGTATTAAGGGATAGATATTCGGGTATAAGAGCGGTAATTATAGGCATAACACAATTAAAGTATCGTTCATCTCAGATGTACGGTTGATTGTCCGGTAGGACAATCACAAGAGTAATTTATAGACTTAACTTTTAGGAAAGAGCAATTTAGAATGCATTTTATATGGTGTGCCTATTGTACAAGACTAATATATTTATTAGTTATCTTGTTCTATGCAAGGCAAGAAAAATTGTTCAACATTTTTAGTTGAGTAATCGAATTCTCAAAACAAATTTCTATAGGCGATTAAAAGAAGTATTAGATCTATACTACCATTA
>JABSPO010000043.1 GCA_013214625.1 Flavobacteriaceae bacterium | reverse complement strand
TTTTTTTAGTTGTTCATGACCGATAGCGCGTTGCACATCAATTACTTCTTGTAAGCGAAGTTTTTTTGTTGCTAACGGCACGTCATCATTAAGTTTTCGACCAGCTAAAGTTCCTGGACGTTCAGAGTATGAAAACATAAATCCGTAATCATATTGTACATGTTTGATTAAATCTAAAGTGTCTTGATGGTCCTCCTCCGTTTCTGTAGGGAAACCAATAATCATGTCTTGAGATAGTGCTATTTCAGGAATGATTTGATATATAGTATCAGTCAGTTCCATGTATTGCTCACGAGTATGCTGACGGTTCATTTTTTTTAAGATTCTATTACTCCCGCTTTGTACTGGCAAGTGTAAGTGCTTGCAAATGTTTTTATGCTTAGCCATGGTGCGAATTACTTCTAAACTCATATCCTGTGGATTAGAGGTAGAAAAACGAATACGTAATTTCGGATTTGCTAAAGCAACCATGTCTAATAATTTCGCAAAATCTACGGCAGTAGCTTTTTGCATTTCAGTAGCGTTTTTAAAATCTTTTTTAAGTCCACCACCATACCATAAATAACTATCTACGTTCTGTCCTAATAAAGTAACTTCCTTGTATCCTTTAGAAATTAAGTCGGTTATTTCACTTAAAATAGATTGTGTATCTCTACTTCGTTCTCGCCCTCTGGTAAATGGGACAACACAGAAGGTACACATATTGTCACATCCACGAGTGATAGAAACAAAAGCGGTTACGCCGTTACTTTGTAATCTTACAGGAGAGATGTCTGCATAGGTTTCTTCTTTTGATAATAATACGTTTACGGCACTTCTACCATCTTCAACATCAGCAATAAGATTTGGTAAATCTTTATAGGCGTCAGGTCCTACAACAAGATCAACTATTTTTTCTTCTTCTAGAAACTTCTCTTTTAAACGTTCGGCCATACATCCTAAAACACCAACTTTCATATTTGGGTTGATATCTCTTTTTACAGCATTGTATTTTTGAAGGCGTTTACGAATGGTTTGTTCGGCTTTATCACGAATAGAGCATGTGTTTACTAAAACTAAATCGGCTTCTTCTAATTTATCAGTAGTGTTAAATCCATCTTGAGCTAAAATAGAAGCAACAACTTCACTGTCGGCAAAGTTCATTTGACAACCATAACTTTCAATAAAAAGTTTACGTGAATTCCCTTTTTTGTGAATTGTGCTTAATTGTTCTCCTTGTTTGCTTTCGTCTAATATCTTCTCCATCTAGTAAATTTCTCTCGGATTTATAAAGCAAAGATAATGCTAAAATAAACTTCTGACAAAGTGGCAGGATTTTTTTATTTATATTAGCCTAAACTAACAAAACTTTTAAAATGAATGTTACAGAATTAGAACAAAAAATTAATGAAAATAAACCGCTAGACTTTGGAGATGTTTTTAGTAAATCAATTGAGTTGTTCAAGAAAGCATGGTTACAGGGTTTAATCGTGTATATATTATCGGCGGTATTGATGGTTCCTATAATGTTTGTGATTTATATTCCTATGATGATGGTGATGATTCCTTTAGGGCTTATGGGAGAGAGTGTTGAATCTATTGAAGAGTTGGGTATTGGGTTAGGAATTGTAGCTGGGGTAGGGATGTTTGTTCTTTATGTAATTGCAATTGTATTAATGTTTAGTGTACAATTAATTATGCGAGCAGCATTTTATAAAATATGTAGGGATAAAGATGCTAATTCTAATGCTTCATCAGATGAGTATTTCTTTTATTTTAAAAAGAAATACTTGAAAAAAATAATAATATTGTCTTTCATTTCTATAGGAGCTATTGTTCTAGGTATGATATGTTTTGTAATTCCAGCATTAATATTAATGGTTCCATTATCTTACCTGCCAATTGTTTTTGCTTTTAACCCAGATTTATCAGCTAAAGAAATTTTTAAAACTTCCATAAAACTTGGAATGAAGAAATGGTGGATTACTATATTTTTGTTAATTGTTGCAAGTTTTTTAGCAACTTTTGTAGGTTTGTTGGCTTGTTTTGTAGGGGTTTATGTTACTGCATCCTTTGTTTATTTGCCGACGTATTTTGTATATAAGGATACCGTTGGCTTTGGTAAAGGCTCAGGTGAGTTTCAAGAAATAGAACAAATAGGAGAAGAATAAATATCTTTGTGATGTTAGGATTTAAATCTGCTTTTTACCGAGGTTTTAAGGTTAAAAGCAGATTTTTTTTAAGAATAGTTTTTTTTAATATACTTTTGCAAAATCTAAAAGGGGAATAAATGGCAAAGAATTTAGTTATAGTTGAGTCACCTGCAAAGGCGAAAACGATTGAAAAATTTTTAGGAAAAGACTTTAAAGTGGAATCTAGTTATGGTCACATAGCGGATTTACCTTCTAAAGAATTAGGAGTAGATGTTGAAGGAGATTTTGATCCTATATACATTGTTTCTGATGATAAAAAAGCGGTAGTTAAAAAACTAAAAGCTTTAGCTAAAAAAGCAGATATGGTATGGCTTGCTTCGGATGAGGATCGAGAGGGAGAAGCAATAGCTTGGCATTTACAAGAAACATTAGAATTAGATAAGGATAAAACAAAACGTATTGTTTTTAACTCAATAACTAAAAAAGCAGTAACCACTGCAATTGAGAATCCAAGAGAAATAGATTACAACTTAGTAAACGCACAGCAGGCTCGTAGAGTTTTAGACAGGTTGGTTGGGTATGAGTTGTCTCCAGTGTTATGGAGGAAAGTAAAAAGAGGTTTATCAGCAGGTAGAGTACAATCGGTATCTGTTCGATTAATTGTTGAGAAGGAGAGAGATATTCAGGAGTTCAATACAAAAGCATCTTATAAGGTAGTTGCAGAATTTAGTACTGCAGCAGGGAAAAAATTCAAAGCAAAGGTGTCAAAAGACTTTTCTACTAAAGCAGAAGCCCAAGCCTTTTTAGAAAAAAATAAAGGAGCTGATTATAGTGTCGCTGATTTAACTAAAAAACCAGCAAAAAAATCTCCAGCAGCACCATTTACTACCTCTACTTTACAGCAAGAAGCATCACGTAAATTATATTTTTCAGTAAGTAAAACAATGCAAGTTGCACAGCGTTTGTATGAGCAAGGGTTGGTTACTTATATGAGAACTGATAGTGTGAGTTTGTCAGGAGAGGCGTTAGAGGCAGCGAAAAAAGAAATTGAAAATTACTACGGTAAGGAATACGCAAAAACTAGAAAGTTTGCGAATAAAAGTAAAGGAGCACAGGAAGCGCATGAGGCAATACGACCTACAAATATGGATGTGCATACGGTTGATTTGGAAAGAGATCAGTCTCGTTTGTATGAATTAATATGGAAGCGTACGTTGGCATCGCAAATGAGTGATGCACAATTAGAGAATACGAATGTGAAAATTGAAGCTTCAACACATGAGCAACAGTTTACAGCAAGCGGACAAGTGGTGAAGTTTGAGGGTTTCTTAAAAGTGTATTTGGAAGGAAACGATAATGAAGAGGAAGAGGAGGATGGAATGTTGCCTACGATGAGGGTTAATGAGGTTGTGGAGAATCATTATATCACTGCTACGGAACGTTTCACAAGGCCGCCATATCGTTTTACGGAAGCTTCTTTAGTAAAGAGGTTAGAGGAATTAGGTATCGGTCGTCCGTCTACTTATGCGCCAACAATTTCTACTATTCAGAATAGAAATTATGTTGAAAAAGGTCAAATAGAAGGAGTTGAGCGTAATTACTGCCAATTGCTTTTAGAGAATGACAATTTAAAAGATACTACTTTAACAGAAAAAGTTGGTTCGGATAAAGGAAAGTTAATCCCTACGGATATTGGAATTATCGTAAACGACTTTTTGGTAACAAATTTCAAAAGTATATTAGAATATAGTTTTACTGCCAATGTAGAAGAAACGTTTGATTTAATTGCTTCGGGTGATAAGGACTGGAAAGTAATGATGAGAGAATTCTATGAAGAGTTTCATCCACAGGTATTAGATGTGCAGGAAAATGCAGAACGTGGAAACGGGGAGCGTATTTTAGGAGTTCATCCCGAGTCTGGACGACGTGTAAGTGTTCGTTTAGGACGTTTCGGTGCGATGGTGCAAGTCGGAGTTGTTGAGGATGAAGAAAAGCCATTGTTCGCAAGTTTAACTGAAAATCAAAGTTTAGGGTCTATTACTTTTGAAGAAGCAATGGATTTATTCAAATTGCCTAAAAATTTAGGTGATTATGATGGAGAAGAAGTTATCGTAAGTAATGGTCGTTTTGGGCCATATATCAAGTTTGGTGAAAAATACGTTTCTCTTGAAAAGGGAGAAAATGCGATGGATGTTGATTTTGATCGTGCGGTAGTGTTGATAGAAGCAAAGAAAAAAGCAGATGCGCCAATTCATCATTATGAAGGTCATGAAATAACTAAAGGTGTTGGTCGTTTCGGTCCGTTTATAAAATGGAATGCAATTTTTATCAATGTAAATAAAAAATACGATTACGATAATTTAACAAATGCTGATTTAGAAGAATTAATTGAGGTAAAGAAGCAAAAGGAAATTGATAAGTTACTTGTTAATTGGGAAGAAGAGGGAATTCGAATAGAAAAGGCCCGTTGGGGACGTTTTAATGTTATTCAAGGTAAAATTAAAGTTGAATTAGCGAAAACTGTTGATGTTTCTAAAATAACTTTAGAAGAAGCTCAGGATATGATTGAAGCTAAGAAGCCTAAGAAGAAAAAGGCTGCTGCTAAAAAGAAACCTGCAGCAAAGAAAAAAACTACAGCTAAAAAGACAACTAAGAAAAAAACAAGTTAAATAAATGATATTAGATTTTCTAACTCCAGTTGCAGACAGTGTAATAGCTCATGCGAAGTTACAAGACAAGCAATCGTTAGGGAGTTCAATTTCGTTCTATAAAGAAGGTGGTGAGTTTCCTGAAATTGAAAAAGGTGCTTTAGTGCTTGTAGGTGTTCTAGAGAATAGAAATGACATCAACTACTTAGGAGAGCAATTGTCTTTTGAGGAAACAAGAAAGGCTTTTTGCGAGTTGTTTCCGGGTAATTGGAAAATGCCAATTGTAGATATTGGTAACATTCATCCAGGCGAAACCGTTTCAGACACCTATTTTGCGTTAAAGAAAGTTGTAGCCGCAGTTGTAAAACTAGGGGCTATTCCGATAGTATTGGGAGGTTCCCATGATTTAACTTACGCAATGTATCGCGCTTATGATGATTTAGATCAGATGGTGAGTTTGGTGTGTATAGATGCAAAGTTTGATTTAAAAGATCCTTCAGAAGGAATTAAAAATAACAACTACATGAATACAGTAGTTGTAGAAGAGCCAAATAATTTAATCAACTTTTCAAATATTGGGTTTCAGACCTACTACAACGCTCAGGAAGAAATAGACCTGCTAGAGAAATTGTATTTTGAAACCTATCGTTTGGGTGAGATAACTAATGATATAGGCTTGGTTGAGCCAATTACACGTGATGCAGATGTAGTGAGCTTTGATATGACATCAATTAAGGCGTCTGAAATAGCAAAAGGGGAAGGGTATCGTTCGCCGAATGGTTTTGACGGAAAGGAAGCGTGTGCTATTGCTAGGTATTCTGGTGTAAGTAATACGGTCTCTAGTTTCGGGCTGTTTGAGTTAAATAACAAACTATCTTGTTCAGGAGTAATGCTTTCTGCGCAAATGATTTGGTATTTTGTTGAAGGGGTGCATTGTAGGATTGCGGAGCCTTCTTTAAGTTCTGAATATGGTTATAAAAAATACATCGTACCATCTCAAGACTATGATTTGGTGTTTTATGAGAGTTTAATCAGTAAAAGATGGTGGGTAAAATTACCTGATAACGAGTTGGAAAGTAATAATATTAAAAAACATTCGTTATTATCTTGCACGCAAGAGGATTATTTGATAGCTTGTGATCAGCAAATTCCTAAAAGGATATTCAAAGCCTTTAGAAAAAATTTAATTTAACACGATTTTAAGTAAATATTCGTTTAAAAGTATTTTCCCCGTGTTAAAACACACTAATTTTTTCTAACTTAGTTAAATATTTTTTCAAATAAAAGTTGCTTTTTTGAAAATATATGGATATGTTTACGCCTTTGAAAATAATAAGATATTAATATAAGACAGCGATTCTATGAAGAAGTTTATGCTTTTAGCCATGATTTTTACCCTACTTACTAGTTGTGGTGGTGGAAATAACGGAGAACTTGTAGGTACAAGTGGTAAGAAATGGCATCCAGAAAAACCATACGGAATGAGTTTAGTTCCTGGTGGTTCTTTTACTATGGGTAAATCTGATGAAGATAGACCGGCAGTTCAAGATGCTCCTGCAAAAACGGTAACAGTACGTTCTTTTTATATGGATGAAACTGAAATCACAAATAACGAGTACAGACAATTTGTTTTTTGGGTAAGAGACTCTATAGTAAGAACACGTTTAGCGATTTTAGCAGACGAACTTGGAGAGACTGGGATGGATGATTCTGGAAACAAAAGTAAAGACGGTGGAATTGGTGATTATGCATTTAAGGATGCTGATACAACTGACATGTCTGCATGGGATAAATATATGCTTGATAACTACTACAGTTTGATGGATGGTTATGAAGGAAGAAAGTTGAATAATGATATTGAGCTTTTAACTGATACTGAGGATTATCCGGATGAGTATTACTCTGAAGTAATGGATACGATGTATTTACCAATTGATGAGGCATTTAACGGAAATCGTCCTTGGGATGTAAAGAAGTTTGTGTACAGATACAAATGGTTAGATATTGAAGAAGCAGCAAAAGCTAAAAACAAAGGTAAAAGAAGAAGGAATTTCATTAAAACTGATACGGTAGAAGTTTACCCAGATACTACAGTTTGGATTAGAGATTTTGCGTACTCGTATAATGAGCCAATGCACAATGATTACTTCTGGCATGATGCTTATGGAATGTATCCTGTAGTTGGAGTTTCTTGGATGCAGGCTAAAGCTTTCTGTGATTGGAGAACTTTAAATAAAAATGCAACAATCAAACAAGGTAGAGCTCATGTAAATGGATTCAGATTGCCTTCTGAAGCTGAGTGGGAATATGCTGCTCGTGGAGGTTTGCATGGTGGTACTTACCCTTGGGGTGGCCCTTATGCTAAAAATGATAGAGGTTGTTTCTTAGCTAACTTTAAGCCTTTAAGAGGTGATTATGCTGCCGATCAAGCATTGTACACTGTTGAGGCAGATGCATATCAACCAAATGACTATAACTTATATAACATGGCAGGAAATGTGTCAGAATGGACAGCGTCTTCTTATGAAGCTAATGCTTATGAGTATATGTCAACAATGAATCCAAGTGTGAGCGATAAGAACAATATGCGTAAAGTAATACGTGGTGGTTCATGGAAGGATGTAGCGTTCTTTTTACAGGTAAGTTCACGTGATTATGAATATGCTGATTCAGCTCGTAGTTATGTAGGATTTAGGACTGTACAGGATTATATGGGTACGGATACAACACCTTCTAAAAACTCAGTACGATAATTAAAACGATTAATAAAACCAACAAATTTATATTAACTTAACTTAAACTAAAAACTATTTATTATGGCACAATCAAAAGGATACAAAAGATTTATGGCAATGGCTTACGGACTAGGAGCTGCAGTTGTAATTTTAGGAGCACTATTCAAATTAATGCACTGGCCTGGAGCTGGACCAATGCTTATTATCGGATTAGGAGCAGAGGCGTTGATATTCGCATTATCTGCATTTGAACCATTAGGAGAAGAATTAGACTGGTCATTAGTGTACCCAGAATTAGCTGGTGGACAAACAATGGGTGGTAAAAAATCTCAAGAAGTTAAAGGTGAAGCACAAGGTATGTTATCTCAGAAATTAGATGATATGTTAAAAGATGCGAAGTTAGATGCTAACTTAATGTCTTCTTTAAGTACATCAATCCAAAACTTTAAAGGAGCGGCTGAAAATATTCAACCAGCGATTGATTCTATGGCAGCAACTAAAAAATATTCTGAGCAAATGTCATTGGCAGCTGGGCAAATGGAGTCTTTAAACTCTCTTTACAAAGTTCAAATGGAATCTGCTGCGCGTCAAGCTGAGGCTAATAAAACGGCTGCTGATAATGCAGAAGGATTAAAAGCTCAAATGGAATCGTTAACTTCTAACTTATCTTCTTTAAACGGAGTATATGGTGGAATGTTATCAGCAATGTCAAACAAATAATTAGTTTTTTAAACTAAATCATTAATTTATTAATTTAAAAACTAATTAGAATATGGCGAGTGGAAAATTGTCCCCAAGGCAGAAGATGATTAACCTAATGTACTTAGTGTTAATTGCAATGTTAGCACTGAATATGTCAAAAGAAGTATTGACAGCATTTGGTATCATGAATGATCAATTTGTAGAAGGTAATAAAGCTGCTACAAGTAAAAATAGTCAGTTCTCAGCAACTTTAGCTCAAAAAGCAGCTGATGAGCCAGAACAGTATAGTGTAATTAACTCTAAGGCTAAAAATATTTCAAAAACATCTCAAGATTTTTATGCTTTTTTAGATGAAATTAAAACAAAAATCAAGGCGCCTTATATGGATGATGTTGTCGATGGTGTTCTGCCGTATGAGAATATGGATAAAGGAGATCATCTTGATGAGGCTTGGTTTAATGGAGATAAATTGTCAAAAGAAGGAGATGGAATCATCGCTGCTTTTGCGACATATCGAAAAGAAATGTTCGAGTCTTTAGATAACAAGAACGAGAAAACTGGTAAACAATTAAACCAGACTTTAATAGATATGGTAAACTCTAAGTTTAGTACAAACTCTGTTAAAGATAAAGAAGGTGTTGATAAATTATGGTTAGATTATAACTTTAAAGGATTTCCATCAATTTCTTCTTTGGCAAAAGTATCTGCTATGCAGGCTTCTATAAAGGCATTGGAGTCTGAAGTATTGTCTAGTTTGTTGTCAGGACAACAAGCATCGGCATTATCTTTTAGTAATTACCACGCGTTTGTGATACCTGAAAAAACAGCTTTCTTTTCTGGGGAAAACTTTAAAGGAAGAATTGTTTTAGGACGTTATGATAGTGCGACTAAACCAAACAAAGTAATTCTTAACGGAAAAGAAGTTGATTCTAAAAACTTTAAAGATGGTGGAGTTGTGTTAGACTTCCCTGCTGGAGCAGTTGGAGAAAGAGACTTAAAAGGTAAATTCATTTTCATGGAAAATGGGAAACCTATTGAAGTTCCTATCCAAAGCGGTTATGCAGTAGTACCTAAACCAAATTCCGCAACTATTTCTGCAGATAAGATGAATGTTGTTTATCGTGGTATTCCTAACCCAATGACAATTTCATTTGCTGGAATTGCTGCTAATAAAGTGAGTGCATCTGCATCTGGATTAAGAAAATCAGGAAAAGGCTATATCATGACTCCAACTAAAGGTAGAGAAGTTACTATTAATGTAACTGGAACTTTACCTAATGGAGATAGAGTTTCTGACAAAAAGAAATTTAGAATTAAAGATATTCCTCGTCCACAGGCAGCAGTGTCTGGAGTACCTGGGATAGCAAAGAAATCTAAAAATGCTTTAAAAAATGCAACAATATCTGCAATGTTAGAAGATTTTGTATTTGATTTGAAGTTAAAAGTAAATTCGTTTAAGTTTAAAGTTCCTGGTCAGCCAACAATTGTTTGTCAAGGGAGAAAATTAAGTGAAAGAGCTAAAAGTGCTTTAGCAAGAGCTAAACGTGGAGATCAAGTAACAATATTTGGTTTAAAAGCTTCTGTAGTAGGAAGTCCTATTAAATTAAAAGATGCTTCTCCTGTTATTGTTGAGCTTGCTAACTAAGTAATAGAATTAGAATATAATACACATTCAAAACAGTTTGGTTATTCCGAACTGTTTTGAATGAATTACACCAGAGTTGTAATAAAAACAAAAATTGAAAAGATGAATTGGAGAAATTTTTTATTAACGATTACATTGGTTACATTAACTCAAGGAGTTTTTGCGCAATACAACCTTTTAAATGCGACAACTCCGGAAGAGATAGGTTTAAAAACTGAAGCTCAGAAAGAGTATGACAATGCAAAGCCTTTAGAGTACGGATTTATCGATGATAAAGATGTGCTTTGGTCTAAGATGGTATGGGAAAAAATTGTTCTTGATGAAAGAATTAACTTTCCTTTATACTACCCTGTAGATACCATGAATATTGGTAAGGAGAGAAGAAGTTTATATGATGTTTTATTTAAAAACATTAAAAATGGTAGAATAGCAAATTTATACACAGATTCGTATTTTACTGACAAAGTTAGTTTTGCTCAAGTTCAAGAAGGTTTAATTAGAATTGACACCTTGGATTTAGGATATGAACAATACAATGCTGGGGAGCCTATTTCTCCTGAATATGTTGATACTACTAAAATTGAAGCGTTCCACGTTCAAGAATATAGAATTAAAGGTTTATGGTATTTTGACAAGCGTCAAGGGGAATTAAAGTACAGATTAATTGCTTTATCTCCAATTGTACCAGATGTATATTTCATAGACTCTGATGAGCCTGATTTAGTAGAGTCATATTGGCTTTTCTTTCCTGATATCAGAGATATCTTAAATGAAGCGATGTGTTTTAATAATAAAAATACTGCTATGCCAATTTCTTTTGATCACATCTTAAACGCTAGACGATTTAACGCTAATATGTATAAAGAAGAAAATGTGTATCAAGATAGGCGTATAGAAGATTATATCCCTAATAATGCTTTAATGCAATTATTAGAGTCTGAAAGAATTAGAACAAAAATTAGAGACTTTGAGTTAGATCAATGGCAATACTAATAAATTTCTCCAATTTATTATAGTATAGAAAGCTCCTGCATTGCAGGAGCTTTTTTTTTATGTATAAAATGTTCCTTCTCCTTGAATGGTATAGTGTCAGCTATGAGCTGGTTGTTGCGTTGGAGTTAGGATGAAGTGTTTTTTATCTTTATTTTTGTGTCAGACTGAGCGTGTCTAAGTCTTTTTAAGTTATAAAGTATGTTAGATTATATAATAGTAGGTTTTGGTTTATCAGGATTGTCTTTTTCTGAGCAATTATTAAAAAATAATAAGTCATTTGTTGTGATTTCTGAAACCGATAAATCTTCATCTGTAGTTGCTGGAGGAATGTATAATCCAGTAATATTAAAACGATTTACTTCTCCTTGGAATGCGATACCTCAATTAGAATATGCAATTCCTTTTTATCAGGAAATAGAAAATAGATTGAATACTCATATAAATAACCCTTTGCCTGTATTGCGTGTTTTTAATACTATAGAGGAGCAGAACAATTGGTTAATAGCTTCTGACAAGCCAAACCTAGCGCCTTTTCTTTCAACGATTTTTAAAAAAAATGATAACGAGTTTATTCTTGCTAACAATGATTTTGGTGTAGTAGAAAAAGCTGGTAGGATACAAGTGGCTAAACTATTGAGCGCTTATAAACTTGAGTTACTAAAAAATGATAGCTACCGGAATGAAGTATTCGACTATGATGCGTTAAAAATAGCTGATGATTTCATTTCTTATAAAGGGTTAAAAGCACAGCACATTGTTTTTTGTGAGGGTTTTGGATTGAAGTCGAATCCGTATTTTAATTACCTTCCTTTAAATGGAACAAAAGGTGAGGTTTTAATTATTAAAGCAGAAAGTCTTAAGCTTAATGCTATTGTTAAGTCAGGGGTGTTTATAATACCTATTGAAGAAGAAAATCGTTATTTAGTAGGCGCAACTTATCATTGGACAGATAAGACTTGGAAAACAACTGATGAGGCAAAATCAGAGTTAATCAGTAAGCTAAATACTGTGCTAAGTTGTGACTATGAAGTTGTGGGGCAGTTGGCAGGGATACGTCCTACGGTGAAAGATAGAAGACCTTTAGTTGGTAGACATCCGGAATATAAAAATATGTATGTATTAAATGGACTAGGAACACGCGGTGTCATGGTGGCGCCAACTGTTAGTGATCAGTTATTAGACTATATAGAATACAAAACTGTTTTAGATACTGAAATTGATATACAACGTTTTGCTGATGAATATATAGCAAGTTAGTTTTAGTGAAAATTCATACAAAGAAATTTGTGCTTACCTTTTTTTAAAATGCGTTAATTTGAGGTGTAGACAAAATTTTTACTTGCGGTCGTGATGACAAAATCGTTAATTCGACCTTTTCGACTGAAAGAAGAAAAGTATCGAGAATTAGTTTTGTCAATGGTAGTGGCTTTCGATAGAAAATTCTATCGAGAAAAGTGTTTTGAAACTCAACTAAATCTAAAAGAAACGATTTAATAGTGTATTTTGAATTGGTATTACCCTATCCTTGAGTGTATTCTGTAGTTTATTGATTAGTCGAAGTATATTTCTCTACAGCATCCTTGTCGTAGCTCACAAAAATATTAATCCAAGCATTCCTTGATAATCGAGCAATTATTGGTAAAAAAACAATTAATGTTCCTGTAATAGCAAATAAAGTAGTTAGTAACGAAGCACTACAAAGTACATGACTAATTAGAAAAGGAGGTACTGTAAAAGCGATACCAATTGGGTAGCTCACATACATTGACCCTGTAAAAAAAGAAGGTTCAAGGTGATAGTGTAAATTACATGAGCTACAATTTTCATTCAACTTAATTGTTGTTTTTAGTTTGTATGGGTTTTTGTTTTCATACATAGTTTCTTCATGACATCTAGGACATTCTCCTAATAGTATACTATATAATTTGTATCCTTTTTTAAGCATTTATTTTGTGTACTTTTGCAAATTCATAACTAGTACAAATTTAGTGTTTATTGTTTTAATAGTACATAACATTTGTTACTAGCGCTTATTTAATTTATATCAAATGCTTAACATACATAATTTAACTGTTTCTTTTCAAGGAGAGGATTTATTTAAAGAAATTACTTTCAGATTAGGGACTGGGGATCGAACTGGTTTAATCGGGAAAAATGGCGCGGGTAAATCTACCATGCTAAAAATTATTTCAGGGGATCAAGAGTATGACAGTGGTCAGATTGCACTTGCAAAAGAAGTAGAGATTGGTTTCTTACGACAAGATATTGATTTTATTCCTGGCAGAAGTGTTTTAGAAGAGTCGTACCAAGCTTTTGCAACGATAAAGAAGTTAGAGTTCCAAATAGCAGAATTGAATGAGGAATTAACCACTAGAACTGATTATGAAAGTGATGCCTATACTAAAATTATTGAAGATGTAACAGAGTTGCAGCATCAATATGAAATTCATGGAGGTTATAGCTATCAAGGAGAAACGGAGCGCATCTTAATTGGTTTAGGGTTTAAACGAGAAGATTTTGATAAATTAACAGAAACTTTTTCAGGAGGTTGGCGAATGCGAATTGAATTGGCAAAGTTGTTACTTCAAAAAAACGATATCTTATTACTTGATGAACCAACAAACCATTTAGATATTGAGTCGATAATATGGTTGGAGTCGTTTTTGAAAAATTATCCTGGTGCTGTGGTAATTGTGTCGCATGATAAAATGTTTTTGGATAACGTAACGAATAGAACTATTGAAATATCATTAGGTAGGATTTATGACTACAATAAGCCCTATTCTCAGTATTTAGTATTAAGAAATGAAATTAGAGAACAACAGGCTGCGGCTCAAAAAAACCAACTAAAACAAATCGAGCAAACAGTAAAGCTTATTGAGAAGTTTAAAGCGAAAGCTAGTAAAGCTACCATGGCGCAATCACTTATCAAAAAAATGGATAAAATTGAGCGAATTGAAGTCGATGAAGAAGATAATGGAGTAATGACTTTGAATTTCCCAGTTTCTATTGTTCCCGGGAAAATAGTAGTAGAGGCTACGAATCTTTCAAAAAGTTATGGTGATAAGCTAGTGTTAACTAATATCGATTTGCTGATAGAAAGAGGTAGTAAAATTGCTTTTGTTGGTCAGAATGGTCAAGGGAAATCTACTTTGGCTAAAATGATGGTTAATGAAATTTCGTTTAAAGGAGATATGAAAATTGGTCATAATGTACAGATAGGATATTTTGCTCAAAATCAGGCAGAGTATTTAGATGGGAATAAAACCGTTGAAGATACGATGATTGATGCAGCCAACGAGAAAACACGAAGTAAGGTAAGAGATATTCTTGGGTCTTTTTTATTTAGAGGAGAAGAAGTAGATAAAAAGGTAAAAGTATTATCAGGTGGAGAGCGTAACCGACTGGCTTTGGCAAAAATGCTATTGCAACCATTGAATGTGTTGATTATGGATGAGCCTACCAATCATTTAGATATCAAATCAAAGAATGTTTTAAAAGAAGCCTTGCGTAAATTTGAAGGAACATTAATATTGGTTTCTCATGATAGGGATTTCCTTCAAGGACTAACAAGTACAGTCTATGAATTTAAAGATCATGTAATACGTGAGTATTTAGGTGATATTGATTATTACTTGGAAGAACGTAAAGTAGAAAACTTACGTGAAGTAGAAAAGCGTGATGTGATAAAGAAAGCAGCACCGGCAGCAAGTAAAAAGCAATCTTATGAGGAGCAGAAAAAAATAAAAGCACTACATAATAAATTAAGTAAAGTAGAGGCTGGAATAAATAAATTAGAGCGAGAAATAAAAGTGATCGATGTAGATTTAGAAATAAACTACGAAGCAACTGTAGCGAAAACCAACTTCTTTAAGGACTATCAAGAGAAGAAAGATAAATTGGAGCAGCTAATGGGGGATTGGGAGTTATTTCAAGAAGAGATAGATTTACTTTCCTAAGCGTCTAAAAATTAAGCAAATGTACAATTTACGAAATTTATTTTAAAAAAAGACTTGTTATAGAATAAAACAGTCGTATATTTGTACCATATCGCGGGATAGAGCAGTAGGTAGCTCGTCGGGCTCATAACCCGAAGGTCACTGGTTCGAGTCCAGTTCCCGCTACTAAGCGAAACCTCTTGAGAAATCAAGAGGTTTTTTTTGTATACGCTATTCTCGGTTTTTCAAAAAAAACAATTTCACATAATATTATATAAAAGACTTGTATAGGTTTAAAACAGTTGTATATTTGCACCACATCGCGGGATAGAGCAGTAGGTAGCTCGTCGGGCTCATAACCCGAAGGTCACTGGTTCGAGTCCAGTTCCCGCTACTAAGTAAAACCTCTTGAGAAATCAAGAGGTTTTTTTTATCTATTTATTATTAAAGCTTTAAGAGTATGAATGACGAGAATATTGTAAAAATTAATGAGGTGATAGCTCAGTATTTTAAAGAGAATACAACAGTTGATTGGATTCCAGCTAAGAGTATTATGTCTGAGTTGATTAAAGCAGGAGTATTTAATAAGGATGAAAAAAAAGGATTACCAATTCGTAAAGTGTTCAGAAAATTAGACAAAGAAGAACAATTAAGTAAAATACCAGCGGTTCATGTCGAGAGAAGATCTGAAAATGTGTATTGGTATTTGGTTAGAGAAGGTAAAGAATATTCACCTAGTGAAGCGATAAGTCCTCTTAGCAAAAAAGAAAAAGGAGTCCTAAATATTGAAAATAGTGATGAGTTTTATCTTGTAAATTTATGTGATGAATTGCTTAAGGAAAAGGCGTCAAGAAAACATACGTTTGATACCTTATTAGGTAAGTTACATAAAAAAGGTAAAACTAGAACTAAACTTCCGCTAGATGCTTATTATGAAGATTTAAAGTTGGTAATAGAATTTTTCGAGAAAAAAGATACTGACGAAAGTAGTGAAAGAGAAGCACAGAGAAAGTATTATGATCAACGTAAAAAAGATGCCTTAGAGAAAAAGGAAATTCGTTTGGTTGAAATTAATTACGCACTATTTGAATGTAATGAAAATGATAGATTAGTTCGTGATAAAAACAATGACTGTATTGTATTAAAAGGAATTTTAAAAGATTTTATATAAATAACCACAATACATTTGTTGTATGGTAGTGAACTATAGTGCTTTAAAAAGGTTTATAGTATCTTTGCCTTAAATTTTTTTGAATATATGGAGCATAAAGCAGGTTTTGTAAATATTATAGGAAATCCTAATGTTGGTAAGTCAACATTGATGAACGCATTTATTGGTGAAAAATTATCGATAATAACATCAAAGGCACAAACTACAAGACATCGTATTTTAGGTATTGTAAATGGAGATGATTTTCAAGTAGTATTGTCAGATACTCCAGGGATTATTAAACCAGCATACGAATTACAAGAATCAATGATGGGGTTTGTAAAGTCAGCTTTTGAGGATGCTGATGTGCTTATATATATGGTCGAAATAGGTGAGCGAGCTTTAAAAGATGAAGCTTTCTTTAGTAAAATATCGAACTCTAAAATTCCGGTACTTTTATTATTAAATAAAATTGATGCTTCAAATCAAGAAGTATTAGAGGAGCAAGTGCAATATTGGGCAGCTAAAGTGCCTACAGCAGAAATATATCCAATATCAGCACTAGAGAATTTTAATGTTCCTGAAGTGTTTGAAAGAATTGTAGAATTATTACCTGTATCACCAGCATATTATCCTAAAGATCAATTAACAGATAAACCTGAACGATTTTTTGTGAATGAATGTGTTCGTGAAAAAATACTAATACACTATAAAAAAGAAATCCCTTATTCTGTTGAAGTAGTAACGGAAGAGTTTTTTGAGGATGATGATATCATCAGAATGCGTTCCATAATTATGGTTGAGCGTGAAACTCAAAAAGGAATTATTATTGGACATAAAGGAAGCGCTTTAAAACGTGTAGGTGTAGAAGCTAGAAAGGATTTAGAAAAGTTTTTCGGAAAGCAAGTGCATATAGAGCTCTATGTTAAAGTGAATAAAAACTGGCGTTCAAATTCACAACAATTAAGAAGATTCGGTTATAATAATAAATAAACAAATAAAAGCCCTCTATTTTTCAATAGAGGGCTTTCCATTACCATAGTAAAGTTGGGGCTTTACCTATGACTGGCTGTGTTGCATTATGGTTTGGCTATAACAATTAGTTCTTTGGTTGCTAATATGTTTTTCTTGTACATTTCTTTCTTTTGTATATCGCAATAGCGTTTTTTACAACTCCATCCNCTTGAACATGATGCTAATACTATTCCTGCTGCTATTGTTAANATGATTCTTTTCATGATTCGATTTTTAAAAATTAAGGGGTTATTTATGGTGGTATTTGAGCTTTAACTATAACAACTATGTTGTATTACGGCTTTGCTACTGTAATTGTTTCTTTAGCTACTAACGTGTTTTTCTTGTACATCTCTTTCTTTTGTACATCACAATAGCGTTTTTTACAACTCCACCCGCTAGAACATGATGCTAGTACTACTCCGATTGCGATTGTTAAGATTACTTTTTTCATAATGTATGTTTTTAGTTACAGGGTTAATTGTCCGGTGATATGTATTAAAAACAAGCTGAAATACAAAAACCCTACTTTTTAAATCATTTATTTTTATTTTATTTATTAAGCCACCGCTTTGAAGTATCTTTAAGTTTAATTGGTGTATAATAGTTAAAGAATAATTTAAAAGGAGAAATGATATATATAATCACTTTACTAGTACTTGCTTTTTTATTGTATAAAGGATATCAATTGTTGTCTGGAAAACGATTAAATTTAAATGCTGACTTGACATTAAGTCAAAAAAACATTCTTGAAAAAAATGTGCTGTATTATTCTAAATTGTCAGAAGAAGAGAAAGTACGATTTTCAAAACGAGTGGCTGTTTTTTTAAGTAGTATAAAAATAAAAGCAGTTTCCTGTGTAGTTTCTGACGTAGATGAACTATTAATTGGTGCAAGTGCTATTATACCAGTATTTGGTTTTGATAATTGGACATATGTAAATCTTACAAAGGTGTATGTGTTTCCAGACGCATTTAATTCAAAATTTGAATATGTGGGTTGGCGAAATAACCGAACTATTTTGGGTATTGTAGGAGGGGGAAGGTTGAAAAATAAAATGGTACTTTCTCAAAAAGCGTTACGACTTGGTTTTGAAAATAAATCAGATAAAAACAACACAGCCATTCATGAATTTGTGCATTTAATTGATATGACTGACGGTGATGTGGATGGCTTGCCATTAAGTATTATTGATAAACCATATACCTTACCATGGTTTGATTTGATTCATAAAAAAATTGAACATATTGATGATGGAAAATCAGATATCAATCCATATGGAGCGACCTCTAAAATCGAGTTCTTCGCAGTAACTAGTGAATATTTTTTTGAACGCCCTAAATTGCTAAAGCGCAAGCATCCAGAATTGTATGAAAAACTATCAGTGTTTTTTAATCAAGATAGAGCATAGGTGCTTATTGGGTAAAAAAGACTACTTTTGCAGAAAATTTACCGGATCTATTTATACTTGGTTTGAAACAAGTGTATGTTTATAGTATATTTTTTTATTCAATACTTAAAAAGAGTATTGGTGTAGGAAGATGAAATTTTAATAGGTAAGTTCAATTATAAAAGAGTATAATTATGGGTAACATTGTTGCTATTGTTGGAAGACCAAATGTTGGGAAATCGACGTTATTTAATCGTTTGATTCAAAAAAGAGAAGCTATTATTGATTCTACTAGTGGTGTTACTCGTGATCGTCATTACGGGAAGTCAGATTGGAATGGAAAGGAATTCTCTGTAATTGATACAGGAGGGTATGTAGTAGGAAGTGACGATATTTTCGAAGCTGAAATTGACAAGCAAGTTGAGTTAGCGATAGATGAAGCCGATGCCATAATTTTTATGGTTGATGTAGAGTCTGGTATAACTGGTATGGACGAAGAGGTTGCTAATTTATTGCGTAGGGCGAATAAGCCTGTGTTATTAGCGGTTAATAAAGTTGATGCAGCAAATAGATTAAATGACGCAGCTGAGTTTTATGGTTTAGGATTAGGGGAGTTTTATCCATTAGCAAGTATTAGTGGTAGTGGAACAGGTGAGTTACTTGATGCATTAGTAAAAATATTACCAGAAATAGAAGAAGAGGAAGAGTCAGATTTACCTCGTTTTGCTGTTGTTGGGCGACCAAACGCAGGGAAATCTTCTTTTATCAACGCATTAATAGGTGAAGATAGATACATAGTTACGGATATTCCAGGAACAACACGTGATTCTATAGATACAAGATACAATCGTTTTGGATTTGAGTTTAACTTAATTGATACTGCAGGAATCCGTAGAAAAGCGAAAGTTAAAGAAGATTTAGAGTTTTATTCTGTAATGCGTTCAGTACGTGCTATTGAATTTTGTGATGTATGTTTGGTAGTGATTGATGCTACTAGAGATTTTGATTCGCAAGTACAAAATATATTTTGGCTAGGAGTTAAAAATAGTAAAGGTGTTGTAATATTAGTTAATAAATGGGATTTAGTAGAAAAGGATCATAAAACTACTAAGGCTTATGAGACGCGTATTAAAGAGCAAATAGCTCCTTTTACTGATGTGCCAATCATTTTCATGTCAACAATTTCTAAGCAACGTATTTATAAAGCTATTGAAACAGCTGTAGAAGTATTTAAAAATAGAGGTAAAAAAATATCAACAAGTAAGTTTAACGAAACGATGTTGCCAATTATAGAGCGTACATCACCTCCTGCATATAAAGGGAAGCACGTTAAAATTAAGTATTGTTTGCAGTTGCCAACCAGAACACCTCAGTTTGTGTTTTTCTGTAACTTGCCACAATATATTAGAGATGGGTATAAACGTTTCTTAGAAAATAAAATTCGTGAGCATTATGATTTTTCAGGTGTACCGATAAAAATATATTTCAGAAAGAAATAATAAAAATCAATTATAAAAAAGCTCCTTCAGATTATTTCTGAAGGAGCTTTTTGGTTATGTTAAAATTTTATTAAAGCATTTTTTTTTAACAGTTTAACACAATATTTAGAGTTAGTTTTGCGTTTCAAAAAACTAACTAACCTACTTACATAATGAAAAACCTACTTTTTCTATGTATTCTTCTGAATACACTCAGTTCTTTTTCTCAAAATTTTGAAATTACTGGGACATTAAAAGATAAAGACAATAACTTAATTGAATCTGCAACGGTGTACTTGGAGTCTATTCAAGATTCTACAATGATTACGTACACTATATCTGATAAAAAAGGAAACTTTAATCTTTCGGGAAATACGAAGGCTAAAAAAGCTAATTTCTTTGTGTCTTACTCAGGAATGATGCCTTTAAAAAAAGAATTAACTCTTGCGGAAAAAATAACAAAACTAGGAGATCTTGTGTTAGAGGAGAACGCTCAATTATTAGGAGAGGTAGTTGTCATAGCTGAGCGTGCGCCGATTACCATTAAAAAGGATACTTTAGAATTTAATGCGTCATCGTTTAAAACCGGAGCTGATGCAAATGTTGAAACATTACTAAAAAAACTTCCTGGTGTTGTAGTTGATAAGGATGGAGGTATAAAAGTAAATGGGATGACTGTAAATATAATTCTGCTCATTTGTAAAGAGTTTTTCGGAAGTGATTTAACAGTAGCAACTAAAAATTTACCAAAAGAAATTATTGATAAAATACAAGTAGTCGATACCAAAACAAAAGATGAAGCTTTTACGGGAGAAGAAGGTGATAAAGAAAATAAAACCATAAACATAACGATTAAAAAAGATATGAATAAAGGGTTCTTCGGTAGGGCAACTGCAGGGTACGGAACCGACGATAGATATTCAGTAAGTGGTATTTTAAATTACTTTAATGAAGAGGAGCGCTTGAGTGTGCTTGGGGGTTCAAACAACGTGAATACTTCTGGATTTAACAGTGACGAAGTAAAAGATATTGGTGGAGGCTCGAATAATTGGAGAAGGGTGAATGGAGTTTGGCAACAATCAAATCCGTTATTTAATAATACAACAGATGGAATAACACAAACAACATCAGCAGGGATTCATTATGCCAATGAGTGGAACAAAAAAACGGATCTGGGTACAGATTATATATACAATCGGAGTGATACTGAAACAGGTTCTAATTCACGTACCGAAAGATTTTTACCAAATAACGATTCCTATACTTCAATCTCGGACTCTAAATCAAATGGAGGTTCTTTTGGACATAACTTTAATCTAGAGTTTGAAATAAAACCAGATACATTAACAAGGATTTCTATCGAGCCAAGTTTCACGAAAAGTAAAGGAAATTTGTATAGTAACAAAAGCGAGACACAAAATAGTAGGTTAAATGGTTTAGTGAGTAATTCATTTGTAAATAAGGATTCAAAATTTGATAACTATAGTACAAAACTTGATGCAAGTATCTCTAGGAAATTTAAAGTCCCTGGAGAAAGCATTAGCTTATGGTTGAATTCAGGATACAATATGAATACTTCTGAAGAAAAATTTAAATCTACAATTGATTTTGCAGATATAACGCAAACGGATGAAAATGTAAATCAACAACAAACAAGTGAACAAACAGGAGGTTTTTTAAATGCAAGCCTACGTTATACTAGATTATTAAAAGGGAACTGGTTTTATAATTTACGATTGCGTACAGATATAAACAATTCTGAAATAAATAGAAATACACTTGATTTTGATAATTTAACCCAGCAATATAGTTTTGTTAATACAAGTTTAACAAACGAAATAAAAACGAACACAACAATCTTGGCTCCTTCAGCAGGGATCAGGTTTAAGAAAGATAAATTAAGTATTCGTTTTAGTACTGGGTACAATTTTACAACTTTAAAAAATGAAGATTTACTTGCAAATACAACTGTATTAAATAAATTTAATAGCATGAATTTTATGGTTAGCCTGTGGAAGGAAATGGGACAGGGGAAGTCTATTTGGGCAAGAATATCAAATAGAGCAAGAACACCTCAAATTAGTCAATTACAACCCATTGTAGATAACTCTAATCCGCTAAACACAATAGTAGGGAACCCTAATTTAAAAGCATCTAATGTCACACAGGTTTCTTTGAGTCATAGAAATTTCAATATGAAAACGAAAAGTGGGTATAATGTATATGTTTCGACTTCATTTACTGAAAATGCTTCTGTTTCAAAAACGATAACTGATTTTGTTACAGGTAAGAGTGTAACTACTTATGAAAATGTAAATGGTTCATATTGGGCGTATATGAGTGGAGGGTATAATAAAAAGTATAAAAAGGATAAGCATAATTTTTCTTACAACTTGGATTTAGGTATGAATTTAAGTAAAAATAAAAGCTTTACCAATGAATTAGAATTGACCACAAAGAGTTTGGATTTAACGCCTAGGGTATCGTTTACGTATAATTACAATGATTTGATTGAAGTAACACCTCGTTATAATTATAATCATAATAGCTTGGATTATTCAATGGATTTAGGGCAAAAAACTAATTACTCAAGTTCAACCTTAGGAATCAGTCTAGAAACATATTGGCCAAAAATGATTGAGTTCGAAAATGATTTTTCAATGAATCATAATCCAAATGTAGCGCCTGGGTTTAGTAAAACAACTTATATGTGGAATGCAAGTTTAGGGATGAAAATGATTAAGGATAAAGGAATCTTAAAACTTAAAGTATTTGATTTGTTAAATCAAAATACAAGTGTTAGAAGATCAGCTTATCAAGACTATATTTCTGATACTGAAAGCTTAGTATTGAAGCAATATTTCATGTTGAGTTTCACCTATAAAGTGAATAAAATTGGAGGTAAAAAGAAACCAAATTATTAAGGCTTATTGCATCCATAAAAAAACTCCTTTAGTGATGTACTAAAGGAGTTTTTTTATGTAATATTTTACCAGCCTCCGCTGGCACCGCCACCTCCGAAGCCTCCGCCGCCAAATCCTCCAGAAAAACCACCTCCTCCAGAAAATCCGCCGCCACCAAAACCACCTGTACTTCCACCGTAGGATCTACCTCCGCTTGAAAGAATTATGGTTTCAAAAGGGGAAAATCCTCTCGTACGTTTGCCTCCGTTGTAGTTGTCGTCGTCATCTTTTCTTCCTCTAGCAATTAATGAAAGCAGGAATACGAAAAACATAGTTCCTAGTAAAAGGATTAACCCAGCTGGGAAGCCATCTTTCTTTTTTCTTATTTTTGGAGCATCAAACTCTCCGTTTAGAGTAGCTATCATTGCGTCAGTTCCTTTGTCTAATCCAGAAAAATAATCTCCTCGTTTAAATTCGGGCAGAATTACTCGGTTTAGAATACGCTCAGCCATTAAATCGGTCAATCGGTATTCAATACCATAGCCTGTACTAATGTCTATTTTTCTATCTTCTGATGCAACTAGTATAAAAATACCGTTGTCTTTATCTTTGTCGCCAATACCCCATTTGTGTCCCCAATTAGTAGCGGTCATGGATATGTCGTCACCATTTAAAGTTTTAATGGTAGCAATTACTATTTGAGTTGAGGTAGAATCAGCGTATTTAAGTAGTTTTTGCTCTAAATAGAAAGCTTGCCCTTGACTTAAAATACCAGCATAGTCATAAACACTAGTTTCGATAGCTGGTTTTTCAGGAATGTCAAATTGAGAAAAACCAAGTTGAGCGTTTAATAAAGCAATAAATAGTATTGTTATGTTTTGTAAAAAAGACTGTTGTTTTATCATCATCCTTTAGAGATTTCGTCAGACAATTCATTACTATCATTAGTTGAACACGGAAAATATTGTTGCAGTTGTATTCCTGTTTCTAGAATACCTTTTACGAGTCCGGTTTTGAAGTCACCCTTTTTAAAGTGAGTAATTACAATTTCTTTTGTGCTTTCCCAAAATGTCCCAGAAACCAATTTATTGATGCCTTTGTCGCCGTATATTACAAAAGCTTTACTTTCTACAGCAACATAAAATAAAACGCCGTTATGCAAGTTTGTTTTACTCATTTCAAGCATATGGAATACTTCCAAAGCACGTTCATGAACATCTTTGTTTATGCTAGGTTCTAAATGCACGCGTATTTCACCAGAAGTCATTTTTTCTGCTTGCTGAATAGCATGTATTATTTCTTGTTCTTCCTCTTTGTTTAGGAAATTTTCTACTGCAGACATTACTTTTTTATGTAGTCATTAATGTCTGGAGCTTTTTCAGAACCATTCTCTGATTTAAAGTATGCTTTTTCTGAGAAATTATAATAGTTAGCGAATAAATTATTTGGAATTTTTTTAATGTATTTGTTATATGGCTTAACTTCTTCATTAAAACGATTACGTTCTACATTAATCCTATTTTCAGTACGTTCTAATTCATTCATCAATTCCTTGTAATTCTCGTTTGCTTTTAATTCAGGATAGCGTTCAAAAACGGCCAGTAACCGTGATAAAGCAGAAGTTAATCCGCTTTGTGCTTGTTGGAATTGTTGTAATTGTTGAGGGGTAATATTACTAGGGTCAATCTGGATGCTTGTTGCTTTAGATCGTGCCTCAATAACTTTTATAAATGTTTCTTGCTCATGCTCAGCATAGCGTTCTGCAACCTTCATTAAGTTAGGGATTAAATCGGCTCTACGCTGGTAAGCGCTTTCTACATTTGCCCATTTTTCTCCAATGTTTTCGTCTAAATCAATAACATTATTATGGAATTTGAAAGCATATCCAATTATAACAAATGCTAAAATAGCTACTCCAACAATACTGATTCCTAGGCATCCTAAGCCCACAATAACTCCTTTTTTCATGATTAATCTAATTGTTCTTTGAACTTTAAGAGTTCATTTTTGATATGCTCTAATTTACTAATAATCTCGAAATTCTGAAGCGTTTTTTTCTTTTCTTCCTTCAAATGAGTTTTGGCTCCTTCTAAGGTAAATCCCTTGTCTTTAACTAAATAGTAAATAAGTTGTAGGTTTTTAACGTCTTCTGGAGTGAATTTCCGGTCTCCCTTTGCATTTTTTTTAGGTTTCAACACATCAAATTCTTTCTCCCAAAATCGGATTAAAGAAGTATTTACATTAAAAGCCTTAGCTACTTCGCCAATTTTGTAATATCGTTTTTCTGGTAGCTCTATGTACATTATGCCTAATGAGGTTAAAAGAATTAGTTGTGAGTTTAATCTAAAGATTGGTTTTCTTGTGAAGCTTTTTCAAGCATGATTTCGTACTCTTCAGGTGTTAAGTCACCGTGATAAAAGTTAACAGGGTTTATCGGTCTACCATTTTTATGGACTTCATAATGCAAATGTGGTCCAGACGATAATCCAGTATTTCCTACATAGCCAATAATGTCTCCACGCTTAACTTTACGGCCTTTTTTGGTATTGAACTTGCTCATGTGACCGTATTTAGTCACATATCCAAACCCATGATCGATATAAACTACTTTTCCAAAACCTGAAGCTCTAGATGCTTTGATTACTTTTCCATTTCCAGTAGCATAAATTGGAGTCCCGGTTTTTGCAGTGAAATCCATTCCATAGTGCATTTTTCTGCGTTTATGTATTGGGTGCATACGCATCCCGTATCCGGAAGCAACTCTTTTTAAATCTTTGTTCTGCACTGGTTGTATAGCAGGAATAGCTTCAAGTAATTTTATTTTTTCTTTGGCTAAGGTTTCTATTTCATCTAACGATCTTGATTGGACTTCAATTTCTTTAGTAAGTCTGTCTATTTTTTTAGTAGAAGCAATAATTAATTCAGAATTATTAGAACCTTCTAAATTCTTATATCTGTTTACCCCGCCAAAACCCGCTTTACGTTGTGCTTCAGAAACTGGGTTTGCTTCAAAGTGAACGCGATAAATGTTTTCATCTCTATCAGCAATATTTTGCATTACTTGCTCGGCTAAATCTACTCTTTTGTTTAAGTAATTGTAATTAAGTTTTAAGTTTTCGTTTTCTCTTATTAAAGCCTTTTCTTTAGGAGAATCAATGTAGTTAGCTGCAAGGACATAACTAAAAAAACCAAACAATGCAGCTGCAGAAAGAAACAATAATGAGAATGTAATCGTACGTCCTTTTTTGCGCTCTACTTTTCTATAAGCAAGTGTTTCGGAATCATAATAATATTTTACTTTAGCCATAAGTATAAATGTACTATTTTTGTGCGTTTAGAATACTAACGATGCACAAATATAAAAAATTGTTTTCGTTAGCTGTAATTATTAAGTTAAGCTTACTATGAAATCTCAAGAAATACGCTCAAAATTTTTAAACTTTTTTGAATCGAAACAACATAAAATAGTGCCGTCAGCACCTATGGTGTTAAAGAATGATCCTACTTTAATGTTTACGAATGCCGGAATGGTTCCTTTTAAGGAATTCTTTTTAGGGCAAAAGAAAGTTGTAAACACCCGTGTTTCTGATTCTCAAAAATGTTTACGTGTTTCTGGGAAACATAATGATTTAGAAGAAGTAGGAAAGGATACGTATCATCACACCATGTTTGAGATGTTAGGGAACTGGAGTTTTGGTGATTATTTTAAAAAAGAAGCGATTGCTTGGGCTTGGGAATTATTGACTGAAGTATACAAGTTAGATAAAGACATGTTATATGTTACAGTTTTTGAAGGAGATGAAAAAGATGGCTTAGCTAAAGATACAGAAGCGTATGATATATGGAAGCAATACATAGCGGAAGACAGAATTTTATTAGGAAATAAAGCGGATAATTTTTGGGAAATGGGCGCTCAAGGACCATGTGGGCCTTGTTCTGAAATTCATATTGATATCCGTTCTGCAGAAGAGAAAGCAAAAGTTTCAGGAGCATCATTAGTAAATCTTGATCATCCTCATGTAGTTGAGGTTTGGAATTTAGTATTCATGCAATACAACCGTAAAGCAGATGGATCTTTAGAAAACTTACCGGCTACTCATATTGATACAGGAATGGGTTTTGAACGTTTATGTATGGCGCTACAAGGAGTGAAATCTAATTACGATACAGATGTATTCACACCATTAATTAGAGAAATTCAAACGATTACTGGAGTAAAATATGAAGATGCTACTGTTTCTGGTGAAGAGACGGATATTGCTATTCGTGTAATTGCCGATCATGTTCGTGCCGTTGCATTCTCAATAGCCGATGGACAGTTGCCAAGTAATACAGGAGCTGGATATGTAATTCGTCGTATTTTACGTAGAGCGATTCGTTACGGATTTACGTTCTTAAATCAGAAAGAACCATTTATTTATAAGCTAGTAGAAACATTAAGTGCTCAAATGGGAGATGCTTTCCCGGAGATCAAAGCGCAAGAGTTATTGGCTCATAATGTAATTAAAGAAGAAGAGCATTCATTCTTGAAAACATTAGATCAGGGCTTATTGCTTTTAGATACGATTGTTGATAAAACAAACGGAAAAGAAGTTTCTGGAAAGAAAGTATTTGAATTAAAAGATACATATGGTTTTCCGGAAGATTTAACGGCACTAATTCTTTCAGAAAAAGGGTTTACCTATAATGAAGCCGAATATAAAGTTGCTTTAAAAGAGCAGCAAAATAGAGGAAGGGAAGCAACAGCTATTGAAACTGACGATTGGCAAATTCTTATTGAAGACAATGAGGAGGAGTTTGTTGGATATGATGCTTTAGAGGTTGATGTGAAATTAACTCGTTACAGAAAAGTAACTACTAAGAAAGATGGAGAGCAATATCAGTTAGTGTTTAATACAACACCTTTCTATCCGGAAGGAGGAGGGCAAGTAGGAGATGTTGGATATGTAGAAACTCCTAATGGAGATGTGATTTATGTATTAAATACAAAGAAAGAAAATAACTTAATTATCCATTACACCAAGAATTTACCTGAGAATGTAAATGATAAATTTAAGGCAGTAGTGAATAAGGAAGCAAGAGCATTATCGGAAAGTAATCATACGGCTACGCATTTATTACATCAAGCGTTACGTGCGGTTTTAGGAACTCATGTAGAGCAAAAAGGTTCTTTGGTGAGTCCGAAACATTTGCGTTTTGATTTTTCTCACTTTTCTAAAGTTGATTCGGATCAGTTACAAGAAATAGAAGATTTTGTAAATGCACGTATTCATGAGAATCTTGCTTTGGAAGAAAATAGAAACATCCCAATGCAACAAGCTATTGACGAAGGTGCAATGGCGTTATTTGGAGAAAAATATGGGGATAGTGTAAGAGCTATTCGTTTTGGTCAGTCTATAGAATTGTGTGGAGGAACTCATGTTAATCAGACAAGTGATATCTGGTATTTTAAAATAAAATCTGAAGCAGCTGTAGCAGCAGGAATCCGACGTATAGAAGCGATTACAAATAAAGCGGTCGGTAATTATTTTGAAGTTGTTGAAAAAGATTTTGATGCTGTAAAGCTAGCATTGAAAAATGCTAGGAATCCTGTAAAAGCAATTACTGCTTTACAAGATGAAAACTCAGCTTTAAAGAAACAATTGGAACAACTGTTGAAAGAAAAAGCAGGAAGTTTAAAAGGTGATTTAAAGAATGAAATTACTGAAGTTAATGGAGTAAATTTCTTAGCAAAGAAAATTGACTTAGATCCTAAAGGGATAAAAGATTTAGCGCATGAACTAGGAGGGGAGTTGGATAATTTATTTTTGTTCTTTGGAGCAGAGAATGATGGAAAAGCGACCTTAACCTGTTATATTTCGAAAGATTTAGTAGCAAGTAAAGACTTACATGCTGGAACAATTGTTCGTGAATTAGGGAAACACATCCAAGGAGGTGGAGGAGGGCAACCATTCTTTGCTACTGCAGGTGGTAAAAACCCAGCAGGATTGGACAAGGCTATAGAAGAAGTGGTTAATTATATATAGACTTAGGAACACGAATTTTACAGATTAAACNGATACTCGCGGATAATTTTAATTATTTTAGAGCAATAAGCGTCATTCTGAATTTATTTCAGAATCTCATTACAATTTATTTATGAGAAGCTGAAACGAGTTCAGCTTGACGTATATATTACTTTTATATATGAATTTCAGAACTCAAATACCAATAACAAAACAGACTAATAATCTAATAGGCTATCAATCCAAGATACTATTATTAGGGTCTTGTTTTTCAGAAAACATAGGTGCTAAATTTGAGTATTATAAGTTTCAGAATACAGTAAATCCTTTTGGGATATTATTTCATCCAAAAGCAATAGAAACGTTTTTAGAGCGTGTGGTAAAACAAAATTTCTATTCAGAAGATGATTTAGTTTTTCATAACGAACGTTATCATTGTTTTGATGCGCATTCTAGTTTGAGTAACTCAAATAAGGAAGCGTTGTTGAGTAATTTGAATACTATTCTCAAATCCACACATCAACAAATAACAGAATCAACTCATTTAATTATTACTCTAGGAACTGCTTGGGTGTATGAATATATTGAGCGAAAAAAAGTAGTCGCTAATTGTCATAAAATTTCGCAAAAAGATTTTCGCAAAAAGATTTTATCAGTCGCTGATACCACTAATTGCTTACAAAATATAGAACAGTTAGTTAGAGGGTTAAATTCTACAATCCAACTGATTTACACAGTTTCTCCGGTACGTCATATAAAAGATGGTTTTATTGCAAACCAGCAAAGTAAAGCACATTTACTAAGCGCAATCCACAATGTCATTGCGATTGATCCCAACAACTATCTGGAGAAGCAATCTCAACATCTGTCATCTCGAGCGCAGTCGAGAGGTCTTTCTTATTTCTGTTCCTATGAAATCATGATGGATGATTTACGCGATTATCGTTTTTATGCAGAAGATATGTTACATCCTAACCAAATGGCTATTGATTATATTTGGCAGCAATTTCAAGCAGTTTGGTTTCATGAAATTACAAAGCCAGTAATGAAGAAGGTAGCTGTTATTCAAAATGGATTAGCGCATAGACCGTTTAATCGAGAATCAGAACTACATCAGCAATTTTTAAAGCAGCTCGATATTAAAGCACAAAATTTATTAACGGACTTTCCTTTTATGAAGTTTTAATAGGGAGTTTTTAATTAAATATTAAAAACATATATTCGTAAAAAATAAACTAAACAATTATGAAAAAACTACTTTTTACTTTAGCTATTGGTTTAGCAACTTTAACTTCTTGTGAATCTGATTTAGTAAGTGCGCCACCAAGTGATAGTGTTGGAGGAGCTGCATATGATGGAGTATTATTAAAAAAAGATATTATCTCAAATGCTGATGGTACCGTTAATAATACGTCAGAATACACTTATGATGGAAATAAAATTATAAAAATTGTTAATGTAAGTGAATTTGGAACTGAAACTACAATATATGCATATACGGATAATTTATTAACTAGAATAGATGATGAACATGTAAACCCTAGTGGAGCTATATCTTCTGAAGTAAATCTTATAGAGTATGACTCTAATGATAGAGTGATTAAAGAGACGGTTACTTATGAAGTTGGTGCCCCGAGTGTAGATACGTATTTGTATAATGCAGATGGCACAGTGACTTATACAGAGGGAGTAGGTAGTGGAAATGAAGGAGTGAGTGTGTTTACGTTGTTAAGTGGTAACTTGGTTAGTACAGTCTCTACAGCTCCTTGGGGAGATTATAATTATACGTATACCTATGATGAAAAAAACAATCCATTTAGGAATATACATCAAGCTCGTGTGTTTGCTTTAATTGGAAATTTGTCAACTCCTAATAATGTTTTGACTAAAACTCAAACTTCTGGTTCAGATATGGGAGGGAATGATGAAGTTAACACACATGCATATAACCCAGAAGGTTATCCAATTGCTTCTACGGAAGTTTATGCGCCTGGAACGGTCTATGCAGAAACTACTACTACCGAATATTTTTACGAGTAAGATATTTAGATAAGTACTAATAGTAAAAAGCCTCAAGTTATCATGTAACTTGAGGCTTTTTTATGAGCTTAATAAACTCATTCCACTATCAATCAAGTGTGCAATTTCAATACGTTCTTTTTTAAGGAATTTTAACCTATCAAGAAGTATTGTTTTAAAGTTAGCGTTATTCGTATTGAATGCTAACTCATATAGTTCTAATGTCAATAGCCAATCTGAATTGTAATTTGAGGTAATTTTGTCAAAAATGCGTTTCCCTTTTTCTTCAGAGTAAGAATTATGATCTCTCATTTCTCTAATCTCTTTGTATAGGTTTTCTAAAGCAATAGTCTGAGCATTTTTTGTGACTTGAATAGTTTTGGTGTCAGAAACATGGTGTAAATTATCAAACGATCTGTAATCAGCGCTTCCAGCATATGCCGATACAATAGATGATCCAACAGCTAAATCAAACGTTCCGTATTCAGGTTTAAATAGGACTTGATCTTTATAGGTAACGGTACAATCTTCAAATTGAATAAGGATCAGCTTTCCATGAATATTTCTAATTCCGGTAACGTTTAATCCCTCAACAATAATTCCACTTTCATATTCAAATGAAATGCGTTTTCCATCATAAAAATTATATGCCTGAAGGTCTCTAGGCCCCATATCTTCAATAGCAAGGTTAATGCCTTTCAATCGTCCAATTGGAGAGCTGAATCCGTGTATATGAGCTTCTGTTCCGTGTCCGATTAATTCTTGTTCTCTATTTGCTAATGCAGTAGGCCCTTCTGTTTTAAAGAAAACAACCTTATTATCTTCATCTTTTATAATCTCAGTAAATACACCAGAAATTTCCAAACCGGTATTTAATTCTATTGTTCCAATTTTTTTAGAATCAATAAGCTTTTGTAATCCTCTCCAGCCACCTTTTCGTAAGGCCATTGTACCAGCAAATTCTTCTAATACCTCCATTAAATATGCGAAATCTGGAGTGACGTATAATTGAGGTTGAGGTTTTGTAATATCAAACTCTTTAATGGCAGTTTTTACAGTATAAGGTAGTTTTTCAACTTCATCTGTCATACACCATTCACTTTCTCCTATGGAAGATAATAATCCAGCTCCGTATATTTTCGGTTTTTCAACAGTACCAATCATTCCGTATTCAACAGTCCACCAATGTAGGTTTCGTATTTGCGCCATTTCTGATAATGGAACTTCTTTGTTTTGCAATTCATTAACTAAATTTTCAGCTTCAGTAATTTCTTTTTCAGATGAACTGGCGGCTTCTTTTAAAATAGATAAATTACGTACTGCTTCATACATGTCATTATCATGTGATGATAAAATAGCTTTAGCGCCAATTTCTCCAAAACGTCTTAAGTATTCAGCATAATCTGGGTTAGCAATTATAGGAGCATGTCCAGCTGCTTCATGAATAATATCTGGTGCAGGTGTATATTCAATGTTATCTAACTGACGAATGTCTGATGCGATAACTAAAACTTTGTATGCTTGAAATTCCATAAAAGCATTAGGAGGGATAAATCCATCAACTGCAACAGCTGCCCATCCTATTGATTTTAAAATACGATTCATTCCATACATGCTTGGGATTGTATCAATATCGATCCCAGTCATTTCTAATCCTTTTGAGTAGGATTCATGGGCAACTTTACTAAGATATGAAACATTTTTACGCATTACAAAACGCCATACAGCTTGATTAATTGGAGAATAATCAGTGTAATCCTGTGGTTTGATAAATTGTTTTAAATGCGGTGGTAACCTGTCTATTAATGGGTTTGTTTCAATCTTGGCATCCATTCTTTTTTTATTAAGTGTTTTGAGCAAAGCTATGAATTATTATCAAGCTCAGAATAACAAGGATTGCTATTATTTTACCAATTAGTTTGAATTATATATATTAGCCGTCTAACTAACGTTAATTAGTTTTTAATGAAGACATCTTTAAGGAAACAAGAAATTATAAACAAGTCAGCAATTCTTTTTAAAGAGAAGGGGTATAGTGCAGTAACTATGCGTGATATTGCTACGGTTATGGGAATGAAAGCTGCTAGTTTGTATAATCACATTAAATCTAAGCAAGAGATTCTTTCTCTAATTATTTTATCTTTAGCAGAACAGTTTACTGCTGGGATGGATACTATAGTAACTTCTGAAAAAACAACATTAGAAAAATTACAAGAGATAATTATCTTACATATTCAAATTACGTCAAATAACCCTAATGGTATGGCTTCTTTAAATGCTAATTGGATGCATTTAGAAGAGAAGTTAGATTATTATTTTGAATTAAGAGATGGTTACGAAGATAGTTTTAGAGCGATAATTATTGATGGAATTAAAAAGAATGAAATTTCAGATGTGAATCCTGAAGTGTTGCTATTTTCAATGTTATCAACTTTACGTTCACTATATCTTTGGATTCCAAAAAAGGATGATGTAAACATTAAAAATTTAGATGCTGATTTAAGTAAAGTGTTGCTTGAAGGAGTAGTTTTATAAAAGGGGTTTAAGCTATATATAAGTTAAAAACACACATAAGCTTGGTAAGCTAACTAACAATCGTTAGTTTTGATAAAATTACAGAAAACATATGGCTGATTTTCAAAAATTAGTAGTTGAAGAAGTTTACAAGGAAACAAAAGATACTGTAGCGGTAACGTTTACTATTCCAGATAACTTACAAGAGGAATTTCAATATAAACAAGGACAGCATTTAAATATTAAAAAAGATATTAACGGAGAAGATATTCGCCGTTCGTATTCATTGTGTTCTAGTCCGATAGAAAATAAATGGCAAGTTGCTATTAAGAAAATAAAAGGCGGAGTGTTTTCTACCTATGCTAATGAGGAATTAAAAGCTGGAGATGTACTAGAAGTGACTCCTCCTGACGGAAAGTTTTATGTTGAGGTAGATACAACTAAGCCAAAGCACTATGTTGTTTTTGCTGCAGGAAGTGGTGTTACGCCTATTCTTTCAATAATTAAAACACATTTGTCACTTGAGCCAGAGGCTACAGTTCAGTTGTTTTACTTGAATAGAAAAGTAAAAAGTATTATCTTTAAGGATGAGATTGAAGGGCTTAAAAACAAGTATTTAGGTAGGTTTGAAATATTTCATTTCTTAACAAAAGAAAATAGAGGAATTCCGTTATTAAATGGAAGATTTACTTCAGAAAAATTGCAAGAATTAGTAGCTAAAGTAATTGATGTACCTTCAATAGACGAATGCTTTTTATGTGGTCCTGAAGAGATGATTTTCTTAATAAGAGATGAATTGGTTGCCGCAGGATTAGCAAAAGAAAAAGTTCATTTTGAGCTATTTGTTACGGGTAATACTGAAGAGGATAAAAAGCATATTGCTCAGGTATTAGAACATCAAGCAGATCATACTAAAGTAACGATTATAGATGGAGACAATGAATTTCATTTTGAAATGGATGTTGCTGATCATGATAATATTCTTGACGCCGCTTTAGCAAATGATGCCGATTTACCTTTTGCGTGTAAAGGTGGTGTTTGTTGTACATGCAGAGCAAAAGTGATAGAAGGAAAAGTAGAAATGAAATTAAATTACGGATTAGAACCAGACGAAGTTGAAGCAGGTTATGTATTAACTTGTCAAGCAGTTCCAGTTACTGATAAAGTCGTCGTAGATTTTGACGCGTAGATAAAAAATAATGAATATCGAATTCTGAATTCTGAATATCGAAGTAAAACTTCATCATTCAACATTCGTTAATCGTTATTCTAAATTCATTATTGATATGAGTGAAGCAGAAATAGAAAAATTAGAAATAGCCTTTGAGCAAAAAATCACAGATGATGTTCGTATAGAACCGAAAGATTGGATGCCAGAGAAATACAGGAAAACACAAATTCGTCAGATATCACAACATGCCCATTCAGAAATTGTAGGGATGTTACCTGAAGGAAATTGGATTTCTCGTGCACCTTCTTTACGTCGTAAAGTTGCTTTATTAGCAAAAGTACAAGATGAAGCGGGTCACGGATTATACTTATATAGTGCTTGTGAAACATTAGGAGTAACTCGTGATGATTTGTATGAACAATTACATACAGGGAAAGCTAAATACTCAAGTATATTTAATTACCCCACAGTAAGTTGGGCTGATATGGGGGCAGTAGGATGGTTAGTTGATGGCGCAGCGATTATAAATCAAATTCCATTAATGAATACTTCTTACGGACCGTACGCAAGAGCAATGGTTCGTGTTTGTAAAGAGGAAAGTTTTCACCAACGTCAAGGGTTTGAGATTATGCTAAAATTAGCTAACGGAACTGAAGAGCAAAAAGAAATGGCTCAAGATGCGCTAAATAGGTGGTGGTGGCCTTCATTAATGATGTTAGGACCTACCGATGCAGAATCGGTACATACTGAGCAATCATTACGTTGGAAACTAAAACGTAAAACAAATGACGAATTACGTCAGCAGTTTATAGATCAAACAGTTCCTCAGGCAGAAGTGTTAGGGTTAACTATTCCTGATCCAGATTTAAAATGGAATGAAGAGCGTCAGAGTTATGACTTCGGACCAATAGATTGGGATGAATTTTGGCAAGTAGTCAAAGGACACGGACCTTGTAATAAGGAACGTATAAGTGCTAGAGTTGGTGCATGGGAAAGAGGAGAATGGGTTCGTGATGGAGCAATGGCATACGCAGCTAAAAAAGAAATAAAAAAAGCAGTATAATAAAAACGTCATTGCGAGCTTTAGCGAAGTGTTTTTTTTTAAAAAAATCAGTTAGAAAGATTGAAACAGATTAGATCGTTATAAAAACTTCTCATGATGACACAAATAATAATAAGTTTCCCCTTTTTAAGGGAACGATAAATAAATTTACCGATGAAAAATAATTGGCCTCTTTGGGAAGTATTTATAAGAAGTAAAAACGGATTAGAACATAAACATTGTGGGAGTTTGCATGCTTCTGATGCTGAAATGGCATTAGTAAATGCAAGAGATGTATATACTCGCAGGATGGAAGGAGTGAGTATTTGGGTTGTAGAATCTAAAAACATTACTGCTACAAATCCAGATAATAATGGTGAGTTATTTGAGCCAGCACAAGATAAAGTGTACAGACATCCTACGTTTTATAAATTACCGGACGAGTTAAAACATATGTAATTTTAGGATAGCTAAAATTACAATTCCCGTGTAAACGGGAAACTATAAAATAATGAATAATGAATAACAAATATTGAATGAAGAAGTTTTACTTCGATATTCGGTATTCGATATTCAATATTCGAAATTCATGGATTGAATATGAATGATAAATCAACAAATTCTCTTCCTTTGGGAGAGATGTCCGAAGGACAGAGAGGGCTTTTATACAATTACATATTAGGTATTGCAGATAACTCAATGATTCTTGGTCAAAGACTAGGAGAGTTGTGCGGTCATGGACCTAGTTTAGAAACAGATATCGCTTGTACTAATGTATCCTTAGATTTATTTGGTCAAGTACGTAACTATTTTCAATATGCTGCAGAAATAGCAGGGGAAGGAAAAACAGAAGACGATATTGCTTTTTTAAGAAAAGAAAGAGAGTATAAAAATGTGTTATTAGTAGAGCAGCCAAATACAGATTTTGCTTATACAATTGTGCGTCAGTTTTTATTTGATGTATATCATTTACTTTTTTTAGAGCAAATGCAAAATAGCGAAGATGAAACATTAGCTGCTATTGCAAAAAAATCGATAAAAGAGGTGAGTTATCACGAACGTTTTTCAACTGATTGGATTAAACGTTTGGGTGATGGTTCAGAAGAAAGTCAGCAACGTATTCAGAAAGCAGTAGATAACTTGTGGACTTATACCGATGAATTATTTCATCAAACAACTGCTGATAAAGCTATGGTATCAATTGGAGTTGCAGTTGATGTAACAACATTAAAAGATGCCTATTATGCTAAAGTGAATTCAGTTTTAGAAATAGCAACTATTGAAATCCCAGAATCTAAATGGTTTCAAAAAGGAGGTAAAAATGGAGTGCATACAGAGCATTTCGGATTTTTATTAGCCGATATGCAATACATGCAACGCACATATCCAGGAATGGAGTGGTAACGAATTCCTGTGCAGGAAGGAATTTCATTGAAGAAGAAGGGAAGTTGAAAATGAATTCAAATTCGAAAAGAATGCAGTTCAAATAGAGTTACGATTGAAATGAGTGAAATTTATTTCAAGAACCTGTAAGATTATTAGATTAAGAAGGAAAGAAGTTGATAGTCAAGCTGAATTCTAAGTAGATGGTCATTTCAACGATAGGAGAAATTACATTAGCGCAATAATGAATGCTGAATAATAGAATGGCGAAGAGAAAAAAAACTTCAATATTCATTATTTTAAATTCGATATTCGAAATTAAAAATGATAGAAAGTAATATACATATAGCCTCTGAACTTTATCCAATACTGGAACAGGTTTCTGATCCGGAAATACCGGTGTTATCTATTTTGGAAATGGGTGTGGTTCGTTCGGCTCAGCTAATAGATGGTGTTGTTCAGGTGGTTATAACCCCAACATATTCTGGTTGTCCAGCAATGGATGTTATAGGAGATGATATAAAAAGTATCCTAAAAGAAAATGGATATGAAGCAACAATTAAATTAGTATTGTCGCCAGCATGGACTACCGATTGGATTACTGAGAAAGGAAGAAAAGCATTACTTGATTATGGTATTGCACCACCTTTAGGAGCAGAAGCTGATAAAGAGGTGTTATTAGGGAATAAAAAATTAGTTGGTTGCCCACAATGTGGCTCCACTAATACAAAAATGGTAAGTCAGTTTGGTTCTACAGCTTGTAAAGCCTTCTTCCAATGTGAAGATTGTTTAGAGCCTTTCGATTATTTTAAATGTTTGAAATAAGAAAATAGAATATAGACCGCTTCGCTAATAGAGCGNAGCGGTTTTTTAATTTGATGTCACACTGAGTAAGCCTGTGCTGAGCATGGTAGAAGTATCAAAGTGAAGTTAAATAAAGTATAAAGAATATATTATGAGTTCAATAGAATTAAAAATAGAAAATAAAGTTGCTTTTATAGCGCTTAACAGACCTGAAGTATTTAATAGTTTTAATAGAGAGATGGCCTTGAATCTTCAAGGAATTCTTGATGATTGTGAAAAAAACAATGATGTAAGAGCTATTGTATTAACAGGAAACGGAAAAGCATTTTGTGCGGGACAAGATTTAAAAGAAGTGACTAGTCCAGAATTAAACCCTGGATTTAAAGCGATTTTAGAAGAACATTATAATCCAATTATTGAACGCATTCGTGCTATTGAAAAACCAATTATTGGTGCGGTTAACGGGGTGGCTGCTGGAGCAGGAGCTAACATCGCTTTAGCTTGTGATATAGTTGTAGCAAGTGAAAAAGCTAGTTTTATTCAGGCATTTAGTAAAATTGGTTTGATTCCTGATAGTGCAGGAACTTTCTTTTTGCCGCGTTTAATAGGTTTTCAAAAAGCATCTGCTTTAATGATGACAGGAGATAAAGTTGATGCGGTTGAAGCAGAACGTATCGGAATGATTTACAAATATTTTTCAGCAGATACTTTTGAAGATGAGGTTAATAAGTTAGCTGTTAAAATGGCCAATATGCCAACGAAAGGATTAGGCTTAACAAAAAGAGTGTTGAATGCTTCTTTAATGAATAACTTAAAGGAACAATTAGCATTAGAATCTAAATATCAGATTGAAGCGGCTCAAACAGAAGATTATTCAGAAGGAGTGAATGCCTTTATGGAAAAAAGAAAACCAAACTTCCAAGGGAAGTAGGAGTATTGAATATCCAATGATGAATGTAGAAATAAGAAGTTTCAATTTTTTATGGTAAACAGAAAATATGATTTAGAAGAACGTTTAATTCAGTTTGCAATTGATGTAATTGTAATTAGTGATAAATTAAATGGAAGTTTTTCATCACAACATTTATCAAAACAATTAATTCGTTCTGCAACTTCTTCTGCATTAAATTATGGAGAAGCACAAAGTGCTGAATCAACTAAAGATTTTCTTCATAAGATGAAAATTTGTTTAAAAGAATTAAGAGAGTCATTGGTGAATTTGAAAATCCAAAAAGGAGCTAATCTTGTTAATAATTTAGAAAGATTAGAATTACTTTTGAAAGAGAACAACGAGTTAATTGCAATATTTGTTGCAAGTATAAAAACATCAAGAAGTAAAATTAAATAAAGAGTTTTTAGTTTGAAAGATGACTTTAATACTTCATCAGTCAAAATTAATTATTCGATATTCATTATTTAATAAAATTATGAGAGTAGGAATTATAGGTTCTGGTACAATGGGAAGTGGAATTGCACAAGTTGCTGCTACTGCTGGATGTACAGTTAAAATATACGATACTAAACAAGAAGCTTTAGATAAAAGTAAAGCTAGCTTAGAAAAAGTATTAGCAAGATTGATTGTTAAAGGAAGAATTGATGCCACTGAAAAGTTAAGGATTCAAGGAAACATATCTTACGTAAATAACTTAAAGGATTTAGGGGATTCTAATTTAACTATTGAGGCGATTGTTGAGAATTTAGCGATTAAGCAAAAGGTGTTTTCTGAATTAGAAACATATGTTGCTGATGATTGTATCATAGCTTCAAACACATCTTCTTTATCGATTGCATCTATAGCAGCGTCTTTACAAAAACCAGAACGTTGTGTAGGAATTCATTTCTTTAATCCAGCTCCTTTGATGAAGTTGGTTGAGGTAATTCCTGCGATACAAACATCACAAGAAGTATTAGAAAAAGCGACTCAAACAATTTCTGATTGGAAAAAAGTTGTAGCGGTTGCTAAAGATACTCCTGGGTTTATTGTAAACAGGGTGGCACGTCCATTTTATGGAGAAGCATTGCGTATTTATGAAGAAGGAGTAGCGGATTTTGCAACGATTGATAACGCTATGAAAACTGTAGGTAAATTCAGAATGGGGCCATTTGAATTAATGGATTTTATTGGGAATGATGTGAATTATACCGTTACTGAAACAGTATTCACAGCATTCTATTTCGACCCAAGATACAAACCGTCGCTTACTCAAAAACGTTTCTCTGAAGCTGGTTATTTAGGAAGGAAATCAGGTAAAGGATATTATAATTATGACGAAAATGGACGTGTCATTTCGAGCACAGTCGAGAAATCGCATAACAGTGAGTTAGCACAAACTATTTTTGATAGAGTATTGGTAATGCTCATAAATGAAGCAGCTGATGCCTTGTTTTTAAATATTGCATCCGCTGAAGATATAGACAGTGCTATGACTAAAGGGGTAAACTATCCTAAAGGATTATTAGCTTGGGCTGATGAGAAAGGAATTGCTTGGTGTGTAGATAAACTAGATGCGATGTATAACGAATATCATGAAGATCGTTACAGATGTTCTCCGTTATTGCGTAAAATGAATAGAGAAGGGAAGTTTTTTTTTTAATAACGAATATCGAACACTGAATTTTGAAGTAAGAAAGACTTCGATGTTTTGTATTCGACATTCATTATTCATTATTTTGAAATTATGACACCAAAAGAAATTGTCCATAAAATGTATGACAACGATCCTTTTTCTAAATGGTTAGGAATTGAGGTTGATGCCATATCAGAAGGAAGTTGCCAATTATCAATGACTATTCGTAAGGAAATGCTAAATGGTTTCGGTATTGCCCATGGTGGTATCACGTATTCATTAGCAGATAGTGCTTTGGCATTTGCAGCGAATACGCATGGTAGACAATCGGTATCTATTGATACTTCAATTAATCATACTGAAACCTTAAAAGAAGGAGATAGAATTGTAGCAATAGCAATAGAAGAATCTTTGAAAAACAGATTCGGATTTTATAAAATAGAAATTAAAAGAGAAGATACCATTGTGGCCTTGTTTAAAGGAACGGTGTATCGAACTAATAAAGAATGGGAATAAAAGAATAATGAATATAGAACCGAAGAATGTAGAGTTCAGAAGTTTTTATTTGTTAGTTAAAATATAAATTAAGAACTGAAGATTGAAAATCTGTAGAGAAGTATTTACTTCAAAATTCGATATTCAAAATTCGATATTCAAAATTCATAATGGAAGCATACATAATTGACGGAGTTCGTACTCCAATAGGAAAATACAAAGGAACATTGTCTGCTGTACGTGTAGATGATTTAGGAGCAATAGTAATTAAAGCATTAGCGGAAAGAAATCCGAGTATTCCAAAGGACGCTTATGAAGATGTTATCATGGGGTGTGCTAATCAAGCAGGAGAGGACAACCGTAATGTTGCACGTATGAGTTTATTGTTAGCAGGTTTACCATATACAGTTCCAGGTGAAACGGTAAACAGATTATGTAGTTCAGGATTATCCGCTATTATTCATGCCAACAGAGCTATAAAAGCTGGAGATGGAGATGTGTTTATAGCGGGAGGAATGGAGAACATGACTCGTGGACCATTAGCAATTTCTAAACCATCATCAGGTTTTGGTACAGATGCTAAAATGTATGATACAAGTTTCGGGTGGCGTTTTGTAAATAAGAAGATGCATACGATGTATGGTACTGATGGTATGGGAGTAACAGCAGAGAATCTAGTAGAAAAATATAATATTACACGTGAAGATCAAGATGCTTTCGCTCTTAGAAGTCAGATGAAAGCAACTAAAGCGCAAGAATCAGGTCGTTTGGCTAAGGAAATAGTAAATGTTGAAATTCCTCAGCGTAAAAAAAATCCAATCATTTTTGCGAATGATGAATTTATAAAGCCAACCACAACTTTAGAAATATTAGGGAAGTTACGTGGAGCTTTTAAGAAAGAAGGAGGTAGTGTAACAGCTGGTAATGCATCTGGATTAAATGATGGTGCGGCAGCAACAATTATAGCATCAGAAGATGCAGTTAAGAAATATGGTTTAAAACCTTTAGCTAGAATTGTAAGTTCAGCAGTTGTTGGTGTAGAACCAAGAATTATGGGTATAGGTCCTGTAGCTGCTTCAAATAAAGCATTAGAAAAAGCTGGATTAACAATGGATGACATGGATGTGATTGAGTTAAATGAAGCATTCGCTGCACAAAGTTTAGCTTGTATCCGTGAATGGGGATTAGCAGATGATGACGCAAGAATCAATCCAAATGGAGGAGCTATTGCAATCGGACATCCATTAGGAGTAACCGGTGCAAGAATTACATATTCTGCAGCTTTAGAATTACAAGAAACAAACAAACGATATGCATTAATTACGATGTGTATTGGGGTTGGGCAAGGATATGCTGCTATTATTGAAAATGTGAATTTATAATTATTGACTCACTGTTCCGATAGCTATCGGGATGTCGAAGTGTAAGGGTTAACTATTATGAAAATAGAAAGAACAGGATTGATATTATATGTTGTAAAGTATGACGAATGTGTCGTGTTTTATAAAGAGATATTGAATCTAAATGTTTTATTTCAAAATGATGATTTAACTTGTTTTGATTTTTTTGGAACCTATTTAATGGTAGAAAAAGAAGATAGGAATGAGTTTTTAAATAGTGATATAGGAGACCCAGAAAATTTCAGTTGTTTGCGAATGAATGTAGATAATGTTAATGAATTTTCGGAGCAATTAAAAGCTAAAGGGGTTGTAGTAAATTATTAAGAACATTCTTGGGGAACCATAGTAAAATTTAAAGACCCTAATGGGAACTTAATTGCCTTTAAAGATGAAAAAGGATTTGCTAAACAAATAGAAGAGTATAAAAAATAACGAATAACGAACTCAGAATATTGAAGTGAAAAGGCTTCGATGTTCAGTATTCAGTATTCATCATTCGATATTAAAATATGAACAAACTAGAAAACTATATAAACGGTCACTGGGTAAAAGGTGAAGGTGATGGAACTCCAATGTTTGATGCCGTAACTGGAGAAACTATTGGTTTTTCAACTACAGCAGGGTTGGATATTCCAAGTGTGTTACAATACGGTAGAACTAAAGGAGGAGAGAAATTACGTAAAATGACTTTTCAAGAGCGTGGAAACATGTTGAAAACTTTGGCATTATACTTAACCAAAAGGAAAAGGGAGTTTTACGAATTAAGTTATAGGTCTGGAGCAACTAAAATGGATAGCTGGGTAGATATTGAAGGTGGTTTTGGTAATTTATTTGCCAATGCATCTTTACGTAAATTATTCCCTAATCAACCTTTTCATGTAGAAGGAGATCCGATAGATTTATCTAAAGGAGGTCGCTTTATGGCGCACCATATTTTAGTGCCTAAAAAAGGAGTTGCCGTTCATATTAATGCATTTAATTTCCCTATTTGGGGAATGTTGGAAAAATGTGCGGTAAACTGGATGGCAGGTATGCCAGCAGTAGTATTGCCAGCACCACAAACAGCGTATTTAACAGAAGCTGTTGTTAGGGTAATTGTTGATTCTGGGATTTTACCAGAAGGAGCATTGCAGTTACTGAGTGGTATGACTAAGAATATTTTAGATACGGTAGATTCTCAAGATGTGGTAACCTTTACAGGTTCTGCACATACAGGTCGTATATTAAAAGCACACCCTAGAATAATCGAAGAATCGGTACCATTTACAATGGAAGCAGATTCTTTAAACTGTTCTATTTTAGGTAAAGATGCTGTTCCTGGAACTCCAGAATTTGATTTATTCGTAAAAGAAGTTCGTAAAGAAATGACCGGTAAAACGGGACAAAAATGTACGGCGATTAGACGTATCATGGTTCCTGAAAATTTAGTAGAAGATGTTCAAATAGCTTTAGGAAAGCAATTGGATAAAGTAACTATTGGTGATCCTCGATTAAAAGAGGTTCGTATGGGAGCTTTAGTAAGTAAAGCACAAGTACAAAGTGTAAAAGACCAGGTAGCTAAATTAGCTAAAACTGCACAAATTGTGTATGGTGATTTAGATACCGTGGATGTTATTGGAGCCGATGCCGAAAAGGGAGCTTTTATGAAGCCGATTTTAATGCGTGAAGACAATCCGTTTACCAATACTGCAGTTCACGAATTAGAAGCATTTGGTCCGGTAAGTACTATTATGCCATATAAAAATTTAGATGAAGCGATTACTTTAGCTCAAATGGGTAAAGGATCTTTAGTGTCTTCTATCTTTACATTTGATGATAAAATTGCTCGAGATTATATTGTAGAAGCAGCGTCTCATCACGGTCGTATTTTAGTTGGAAACAGAGAGAATGCAAAAGTGAGTACAGGTCATGGTTCTCCATTGCCTCAGTTAACTCACGGTGGCCCAGGTAGAGCTGGAGGAGGAGAAGAAATGGGTGGAATGCGTGGTGTAAAGCATTACATGCAACGTTGTGCTATTCAGGGAACTCCGACTACTTTAACAGAAGTTACGGGTATCTATCAACCAAACGCTGATTATAAAGAAAGTGAAAAGCATCCGTTTGCATATCATTGGGAAGATATCAAACCAGGAATGTCATTAAAAACACATAAACGTACCATTACAGATACTGATATTATCAATTTTGGTAATTTAACATGGGATCATTTTTATGCGCATACCGATATTACTTCTTTAGAAGGGAGTATATTCGAAAAACGTACTGCTCACGGATATTTTATCATAGCAGCAGCAGCAGGATTATTTGTATATCCAAATAAAGGACCTGTAGCGGCAAACTATGGTTTAGAAGAATGTAGGTTTTTACGTCCTATTTATCATAATGATACCGTTTATGTCCGCTTAACATGTAAAGAAAAAGTTGATCGTGATTCAAGAGGAACAGAATTACCATGTGGAATTGTAAAGTGGTTTGTTGAGGTGTTTGATCAAGAAGATGAATTAGTAGCAGTAGCCACTATTCTAACAATGGTTCAAAAGAAAAGTCCGTTTGCTGATATCAATAAGAAAACAATCTCAGGTTATTTAAATAAACTTACTGAAGCTACTAAACCAACATGGGGAAACATGAGTGCTCAAGCAATGGTTGAACATTTAGAGTATTCATTAAGAGTTGCGTCAGGAGAAATTCAAGATTTTGAAATTGAAACACCAGAGAAGATTTTAGAACAGGTACATGAGTCGTTATATACACATATACCAATGCCTAAAAACTATAAAGCACCAGCTGTTTTACAAGATAGATTAGCAGAAATGCAATATAAAAATCTAGCTGAA
>JABSPO010000042.1:19318-46062 GCA_013214625.1 Flavobacteriaceae bacterium | reverse complement strand
ATTGTTTTTAGAGGCTTTGAAGTAGCCTCTTAAATACTCAATGAGCAGTAGAGGTTGTTTTTTTAGTAGCGCTAATTTTGTGCTAGCAATTGTAGTAAGTAAAAAGCCATAATCTAATTTGTAAAAAGCTTCTCCTTGTTTGTAACGTGCTGCTTTGTTGTAGGTTTTTCCAGTAGGTTTTAAATGTTTCGCTTTTAGGGTTTCATCTGTTTTTATTTTCCAGCCATGGTATTGCGCTAGTAATTCATCAACGGTATCCCATCCCATTGAAGGTTTTAGTTTCCCGATATCTAAAAAACATTGTTTTCTGTAAGCTTTAAATGCACCGCGAATATGATCTTTATTGGTAAGGTTTTCTAAAACCCATTTACCTTTTTTTTCAATGTATGCAAATCCGCCAACCATTCCCACTTTTTCATCAGCATTGAAATGATGAATTAAAGTTTCGAAATAGTTATTTGGTAGAATAATATCGGCATCTAGTTTTACGATAAAGTCATACTGTTCATCTAAGGTTTTATAACCTTTGTTAAAAGCTTGGATAACCTTACTGCCTGGTAAATGTTCGGCTCCTGATTGATTATTTATTAAACTAATAAACGAGTGTCTTTTAACATACTCACCAATAATACCTTCTGTATTATCAGTAGAGTTATCATTCACTACAACCACTAGCTTAGGTAGTATTGTTTGAGTAACAATACTATCTAAGGTTAAACTGATAAAATCAGCTTCATTATGAGCAGGTATGACAATGTAATAATTCAAAATGATTATATTCTTTCAGCATACACCATATAATATCGCGGTGTAAAAACTCTAAGTAATGGTCTAAAACCAATTTTATTAACAGGGTTAGTGAATTTTTCGCGAGCAATAACTTTCCAGCCAGCTTTTTCCAATAACCAATCAAACTGCCAATCTTCAAATTCATGGTAATGCCTATCCCATTTGTCAGTTTTACTTCTGTAAGCAGGGGCGAACCATAATCGCATTGGTATAGAAGCAACTAATTTATTGCCTTTTAAATCTCGTAATATTTCTAAAGGAGCTAATAAGTGCTCGAAAATTTCAAAAGCAGTAGTTACGGTATAGCTTTCGCTTTGTATGGTGTTGTGATTGATGTCTAAATCTTCCCCTTTTGTGTTTTTAATAGTATACCCTCGTTCGGTCATTATTTTAGAAAATGGATTTTCAACTCCTAGATCTAAAATCTCAGCATCTTTAGAAATGTGCTTTTCTAAAAACTCAATGGTATGCTTATAGCGTTTGTTAGGGAAAGTGTTTTCGTACATAGAATCAAAATTACTCTTTTTTATACTAATAATAAAGTGTTTTAGGTTTTAGAAGTAAATCCGACTGAGTATAAATGAGTACCTTTACTAATGTAAATTATGGGTTATGAATATTACAAATCATCATGTGTTACCTTTCGATATTAGTTTGAGTTTTGAGCTGCTACAAAAGCATTATCAAGAGCGATTAGTAATAGAGAAAAACGAACTAGTTAAACAACACTTAAAGGGTTTGTTAGCTAATTTTGAGCAGCATCCATCTTTAAGTTCTGGAATAAAGAAAGAAGAAGAGTTAGTAGCGCTAAAAGATGTTATTGACTTGCTAATGGGCGATTTGTTTCCACAAGCTTTAAGCTTGAATGAAATTAAAGCGGCAAGTATTCCGATGCAGCCTGAATATTTTTATTATTCTACCCGATTTGAAAATATTATTAAAGCTGCTGGAAATGATTTTAAGTTCGAGCTGGTCGATTTTACGGAGGATGAAATGTATATAATGTCCTGTACTTATATTTTGGCCTCGCATTATCACGTAAATACAGATTACCAAAAGCCATTATACTACCCAATTCCAGATAAAGACGGAAAAATAAAAACGTATAGATTAGCCATGAATGCTGATTTTATAAGTATAAATCCTACAGAAAAATCTCTTGATATTAGCCAAAAAGATATAGATCAGCTATTACAGAATTATGATAATATAGATTTGTGGAAAGAAAAGTTCCCCCCGAATTCATGGGATTTAAAAGGTTTTATATTAATCAATTTTATTGATGTAACTGTAGATACTATAATATCTGATTTGAAATCAGATATGTTAAACCACACTATCTCGAATGATAATTTTGATGACTTTCAAGAGGATTTCAAGCGATATTTTAATAACCCTGAATTGTTAATTGGTTTTACAAAATACGACTTAATTACTGATAGTTTTGTGAATCCACCAGGAAAACAGGTTGCTAGTTTTATTTTGGGAAAAATGGATGAGCTTAGCTGTAAAACAGGTTTTTGTCATTTTTCATATGATAAAATAGTTAAAGAAAAAAAGTATTTGGCGATTTCTGATATTGATTATGTTTTGTCTATGGGAGAAAACAGGGTTTTAAGTCAATTACAAAAAAAAGGAATTAAAAGTTGCATTATCGCTCCTATTGTTGTGGATGAAATGCTTATAGGAACTTTAGAAATAGTGTCGCCTAATAAAAATGATTTAACCTCCATAAATGCGAGTAAGTTAGATATTATAATGCCTTATTTAATAGCTACTTCTAAACGTTCTATTCAAGAGTCAGAGAATTATATTAAAGCTATTATTCAAAATGAATGTACTGCTATTCATCCAACGGTGCTTTGGAAGTTTGAAGAAGAAGCGGAACACTTTATGCAAAATACTTTAGTAGACAATGGAGTGAAAGCTAGTTTTAAAGATGTTGTATTTAACCATGTATATCCTCTTTTCGGGCAAATTGATATCATTGGGTCTTCTACAGTAAGAAATGAAGCCATTCAAGCGGATTTTATTAAACAATTGCAATTGGTGAAAGCTCTTTTCAGATCGGCTTATAAAGAAGAAAAACTAGCTTTTTATGAGCAAATTATTTTACGTATTGATGGGTTTGTTGCTGAGTTTAAATCGGATTTTAATACCACTAGTGAAGAGCAGTTACTTCATTTTTTAAAGAATGAAGTCAATCCTATTATGCCACATGTTGGACAATTATCAACTCAGTTAAAAGAGCAAGTAATGTCATATGAAGGAATAATAAATACAGAAACTGGCGTGGTGTATGATAAACGAAAAGAGTATGAAAACACAGTTCAGTTTATTAATATCCAAATGGCATCTCTATTAGACGGGAAACAAAAAGAAGCACAAAAGGTTTATCCGCATTTCTTTGAACGATTTAAAACAGATGGGATAGAGCATAACATGTATATAGGGAAATCTTTATCGAAAGACAAGCCGTATAACAATGTGTATTTGAAAAATTTGCGTTTATGGCAGCTAACCTCGATGTGTGAAATGGAACGTTCTTTTTATGAAATACAAAAAAACAGACCTCTGCAGTTAGATGCAGCTTCTTTGGTTTTGGTATTTGGGAATAGTTTATCGATTCGGTTCCGAGTAGATGAGAAAAAGTTTGATGTAGATGGCGCTTATAATGCTAGATATGAAATTATAAAAAAACGAATAGATAAAGCGCATATAAAAGGAACAGACGAGCGTATTACCCAAAAAGGAATGTTGGTGATAGTCTATTCTCAGAAAAAAGATGAGTTAGAATATTTACGTTACATACAGTACTTGCAAAGTAAAAACTACTTAGAAGATGGGGAAGAAATTGTTCCCTTAGAAGATCTTCAGGGAGTAGTTGGTTTAAGGGCCATTAGAGTAAATATTAAATATCAAGTTGCGAATCAAAAAATCACTTATGATGATTTGGTAAAGGAAATAGAAAAATAAAAAATGCAAGAGGTTATTATAAAGCAAAATTTTAAATTTTCAGTTGAGACACTTTGGAAAGCCATTACAGAGCATTCTTAAATGGGTCAATGATTTTTTGAAAACATTCCCGAATTTGAAACTCATGTAGGTTTTAAAACACAATTTTTAATAGAAAATGAAGGTCGAAAATTCACTCATTTATGGGAGGTTATGGAGGTAATCCCAAATCAGAAAATAGCTTATAATTGGACGTATGATGAATATGAGGGCGAAGGATTAGTGTTTTTGAAGTAGTAGAAAATGAAAAAGGATCCTCCTTACTACTTACCAATAAATGGATAGGGGAGTTTCCTCAAGATATTCCAGAGTTTTCCCGAGAATATGTGTAGGTGGTTGGGAATATTTTATAAACGGGAGACTAAAAGAATATTTAAGCAATAGATAATTATTTCCCTAAGCTAAAAAAAGCCAAAAAGAAAGATAATACAGATACAACAATCCCTATTGTAAATACGGTATACGTAGTTCGTAAAGTTTTGTATTTTCTGTTTAATACTAAGCCTAAAAAGTACAAATCTTTTATCATTGAGTCGTATAAATAATCTTTGTCTTTCATTACTTCTTTCATACCCCATGTGAAATCATCTAACTTCATTTGGTGGAAATTCCCAAAAAACAATAAGTTTACTTTCTTCTGAGCAACATCCTCCTTGGTAAACTGTCCTTCGGTAACTTTTGGCCTAGTAGATTGTATGGCAAAAATGATTGACACAACACTAAAACTAATTAAGATAACGGTAGGGATGATTAAATGTGCATTAGATGGGTTGTCCAATCTAGGTACTAAACTACTTAATGCGATTGAAATTAAAATAGCATTTACTGACAGTAGTATATTGGCTTTTGTGTCCGCTATTTGACTTAATTTATTGTGATTCCGAAGTATAACCCTAAACATAGTTTCTACTCCTTTTTCTGGTAACTCAGCTTTGCGTTCTTTTTCTTTTAAAGCTTTCTTTTTTTGTTTTGTAACTTTACGTTCTTTTTCTAATTTCTTAACCGATTTAAATAAGTCTAAAAGGTTCGTTTGTTTTTTCTCTTGCCAATTTTCAATAGCATAATTGGTAAAGAACTGATGATTGGTTAAGAATTTAATATTACCCCTTTTCCAATCTAAGTCAGAATGATCAGCCGCTCCGGTTAAACGTAATTCTTCTTTTAATAAATCGCTAGTTTGATTAAAATTTTTAGAAGCTAAGTGCGAACAATCAGCATCTTTTATAATACGTTCTAATTGGTCAGTGGGTTTGTGCCCCATTTTTGTAGCTAAAATTAATCGGCTAACAATTATAAAATCGTCATCAGCTATTTTATCTTTTAAAAAGTTATTAGCCAATTCAACTCCCGATTCCTCATGTTTTTTTGAGCCTTTAACAAACCCTGCGTCATGAAACCAAGCAGCTATTTGTAATAAAACAGCTTCTTTTTCGGTAACAGTTTCCCCTTTAATGAGCTCCTTAAGTTTTTTAACGACTCTTAAGGTATGTGGGAAATTATGGTAAATGATATGCGCAGGTAATTCGTCTTGTAATAGCGAAAACACATATTCTTTTATATCTTTGAGTAAGCTGTCCATAAATATATTATATGTGCACTAATTTATGAAAATTAAAAGAATTTTTGATGATAATCAGAAGGAATTATAAGTTGCTATGTTGCTTCTTTGTTTTGATGTCTTGTACAAGTCAAGATTTTAAAATATTAGAAATAACAGGTGATTTGCCAAATAGCTTAAATGAATCTTCTGGAGTTGTAAACCTTCAGGGATCCGATAATTTCTGGATGATAAATGATTCTGGGAATACTAATGAGTTATTTGAAGTTTCTGAAACAGGAGCTATACAACAAATAGTTACTGTAGAAAATGCTAAAAATAAGGACTGGGAAGATCTTGCGTCAGATGGGAGGGATAATATATTTATTGGCGATTTTGGCAATAATAATAACAAACGAAAAAATTTAGTTATCTATACGATTGCTATTTCATCAATTAAAAATGGTAAGGTAAAAGCTGTAAAAACGAAATTTCATTTTGAAGATCAAAAAAAATTCCCGCCTAAAAAGAAAGATAGAAATTTTGATGTAGAGGCTTTTGTATATACTAATGGCTATTTTTATTTATTTACAAAAAACCGAAGTTCTGAATTTAACGGAATAACTAAATTATACAAAGTTCCATCTCAATCAGGTAATCATTCAGCTGAGCTAATTGGTAGTTTTGAAACCTGTATGGATTCTAAAAAATGTACAATAACAGCAGCGACTATTTCAAGAAACAATGAAGAATTGGTTTTGTTAACTCATGATAAGTTGTTTTTATTTAGTAATTTTAAAGGTGACGATTTTTTTAATGGATCAGTTTCTGAAATCAATTTATATCATGATTCTCAGAAAGAAGCTGTCTGTTTTAAAGGAAATACAATTTATATTACTGATGAAGCTACTAAAAAAAGTAACGGTAATCTGTATAGGGTTGTGAATTAAGAATAATAATTTAAAAATATTGAAGTAAACCAAAACAATAGACAAAAACCTCCCTTTGGGAGAGGTGTCACAACGTGATAGAGAGAGCTGAAAAAATTAATATAGGTCAGTAGTTGTTTATTTATGTTAAATTAAATATTGTAGTCACCCTGAATTTATTTCAGGGTCACACAAGTAGGTATGAGATACTGAAACAAGTTCAGTATGACGAAACTGATAGATAAGTTATGTAGTTATATACTGAGCTGAAAAACTAATTATAAAAACACTCCTTTTTTCAAAGGAGGTGAATATGAAAAAACTAACCATACTATTAACTATTCTATTAGTTTCTTGTGCTACATACCAAGAGCAAGTTGACAATCAAATTAATCAATCGTTAACTGAAACTACAAGCGAATTATCTCATCGATTTTATCTCATTGGCGATGCTGGTAATGCTGAATTAAATGAAAGCACATTGCCGTTATTGTCTTTACAAAAAAAGTTACAAGAAGCTCCCGTCAACAGCACCGTTATTTATTTAGGAGATAATGTATATCAACACGGATTACCTAAAAAAGATGCCGAAGGATATGATTTGGCTGCTCATCGGTTACAAACTCAGATAGATGCTGTTAAAGGATATAAAGGAAGTACTATTTTTATTCCTGGTAATCATGACTATCATAGCGGCGGAATAAAAGGTTTAAAACGTCAAGAAAAGTATGTAGAAGGCCTTTTAGGGAAAGGCAGTTTTTTGCCAGAAAATGGATGTCCAATAACTAAAGTTAAGGTGTCAGACGAAGTAGTTTTACTCGTGATTGACACACAGTGGTATCTAGAAAATTGGGATAATAACCCAACTATGAATGACGATTGTGATATCAAAACAAGAAAGGATTTCTTTTTAGAATTCGAATCACTAATTAAAAAGAATAGAAGTAAAACAACTGTAGTAGCGCTACATCACCCTTTGTATACGGACGGGGCTCATGGAGGGCATTTTTCTGCGAAACAACATATATCTCCTAACAACAGGTTTCCATTACCAATTATAGGAACTATCGGTAATTTTATAAGAAAAACAGGTGGGGTTTCACCTCAAGATACTCAAAACAAGAATTATCGTTATTTAATTAACCGGTTGACTACAATGGCGCAAGAAACGGAGCGCGTTATTTTTGCTTCAGGTCATGAGCATAGTTTGCAATACATTGAAAAAAATAATATAATACAATTGGTTTCTGGTTCAGGAAGTAAGGTTTCTGGAGTAAAAAAATCTCGAGAAAGTAATTATGCTTTTGCTACTTTAGGTTATGTGGTTTTAGATGTTTTTACTAACGGAACTACCCAAGTTAAGTACATCCAAACAAATACGGATGGTGATAAAACCATTTTTAGCAAGGAAGTATATCCGTCATATAAAAACGATGAATTGAAAGCGTATCCTGAAATTACAGAAAGGAGTAAGAAAGCTTCAGTTTATGATCTAGAAGCAACTCAAAAAAGTAATTTTTATGAGCGTTTACTAGGGAAACATTATCGGGAAGAATACGGAGTAGAAATAGAAGCGTCCATAGCGAATTTAGATACTTTATATGGTGGATTGTCTACTGTAAAAAGAGGAGGAGGAAATCAATCCGTTTCATTGCGTTTGGTTGATAAAAAAGGACAGCAGTGGGTTATGCGTGCTCTAAAGAAAAGTGCAGCGCAGTTTTTACAAATTAACGCTTATCAGCAAAAATATATTAAGGAAGATTTAAAAGATACTTTTATAGAATCGTTTATTGAAGATGTATACACCACAACACATCCGTATGCGTCATTTATTATGCCTACACTGTCTGAAGCAATTGAAGTGTATCACACCAAACCCAAATTATTTTATGTGCCTAAACAAAATGCTTTAGGGATTTATAATGATGATTATGGTGATGCGTTGTATATGATAGAAGAGCATGTTGGGGATACACAAACAAAACGGCCTAATTTCGGAAACCCGGATGATATTATAAGTTCATTAGACTTGTTTGAGAAATTACATAAAAGCCCAAAGCATCAGGTTGATGAGAAAGCGTATATAAGAGCTCGTTTGTTTGATATGATATTAGGCGACTGGGATAGGCATCAGGACCAATGGCGATGGAGTAAATTTGAAGGAGATGAACAACATAGCTATAAGCCAATACCTAGAGATAGGGATCAGGTATTTGCAAATTATGATGGAGGGGTATTACGAATTATGACTAGGTTATTGCCAACGGTAAGAAAAATGCAAACCTATAAACATGAAATCAGAAATTTAAAGTGGCATAACACCAATGGGCGTCCAGTTGATATGAAGTTGTTAAAATCATTAACACTAGAAGATTGGTTGGTTGAGGCGCAGTTTATAAAAGATAATTTAACGGATAAAGTAATTGAAAAAGCATTTAGTCAATTTCCTGAGGAAGTTCAAAACAAAAGTATTGATGAAGTGAAACAGGTTTTAAAGTATAGAAGAAATATAATTGAAGAAATCGCATCGGGGTATTACGAAATCTTAAATAAATCGGTAATTCTAACGGCTAGTGATAAGGACGACTATATTGTTGTTACGCGACAAGATCAAGGGAAGACAAAAATTCAATTTTATTATAAAGATAAACTAAACTTTGAAAGAGTTTATGATAAAAGTGAAACTAAAGAAATTTGGTTGTATGCTTTAGATGGAGAAGATACTGTTGTAGTTAAAGGAGAGAGTAATGCGTACATAAAAGTAAAAATAGTAGGAGGGCAGAATAATGATGCTTTTGATATTAAAAATGGGAAAGCAATTGCTATTTACGATTACAAAAGCAAGAAGAATGACATAAGTAAAGCAAAAAAGGCTAAGGTTAGGTTGTTGGATGATTATGAAACTAATACATACGATTATTATAAACGGAAGGAAGTGGTACATCAGTTATTACCGGCATTTGGAGTGAATAAAGATGACGGGTTGTTTGTAGGGTTAAATAAAACAATGTGGTATAAAAACTTACGTCAAACACCTTTTTCACATAAGCACAATATAAAAGCTAATTATTTTATATCAAACAACGGTTTTGATTTAGGGTATGTAGGAGAGTATGGGAATATTTTTAATAAGATGAATATTCAATTTGGTATCCGCTACACGAGTCCGAATTATGCAACTAATTTTTTTGGAGTAGGGAATGAAACCGAAAACGAGGCAGCAGAAGATGATTTGGCTTTTAATAGAGTAAAATTAGCCCAGTTTAAAACAAGTTTAGGAATTGTTAGGCACGGTAAACAAGGAAGTGTATTAAGTTGGGTAGCCACTTTTGAAAGTAACAGGGTAGAAAATACACTTAATAGGTATATTGGTGTTTTTGAAGCAGGATCTAATATGTTTGACAGAAAAAACTTTATAGGATCAGATATTGATTACCAATTTAAAAACTACAACGACGCTGCTTATCCTACTTTAGGTATGGATTTCCAATTAAAGGCAGGGTGGAAATTTAATCCAGAGGATATGAAACGGAGTTTCGGATATATAGTTCCATCGTTTAGTTTTATCCATAAGTTGACTAATAATGAGCGGTTAATATTGGCTAACAAAACCAAAGCTCATATAATGTTTAGCAAGCATTTTGAGTTTTATCAAGGAGCCACTATTGGAGCGAATGACGGATTAAGAGGATTTCGTTTTCAAAGGTTTACCGGAAACACCTCTTTTTATAATAGCATGGACATTCGTTATAATTTCAGAAAATTTAAATCAGGCTTTGCGCCCATGAATTTAGGTTTTTATACCGGATTAGATATTGGTAGAGTATGGTTGCAAGATGAGTCTTCTAAGAAATGGCATAATTCATACGGTGGTGGATTATGGCTGAAAGTAGCCGAAATGGCAACAGTAAACTTAGGAGTTTTTAGTTCATCAGAAGACACAAGAATCTCATTTGGTTTAGGTTTTGGGATATAATTGCTTAGAAGGTTAATGTTATTTCTAAATCAAATTCATCATTAATAGCTTTGTTTTTCAGGTTTTGAAAAAAACTTGTAGACCTATATTTAATGTTATAGTGAGTACGATTAACTTTCAACTTTGCAGTAGCAGTATTATTTTTAATATCCATGTCAAAGGAAATTGGTTTAGTAATCCCCTTAATGGTTAAATTTGCCGTTATAGTATAGGAGCTTTCAGTTTTTAATACTTCAGTAAAAGTTAATTTTGAAGTGGTATGTTTTTTTACATCAAAGAAATCATCGCTTTTTAAATGCTTGGTCAGAAATTTCTTTTTCATTCCTTTTTGATCATCTACAGTTAAGCTTGTCATGTCAACAATAAACGAACCTCCAATAAGGATGTCGTTTTCAAATTTTAGAACCCCTTCCTTCAGTAGTATTGTTCCGTAGTGCTGACCAGTAACTTTGTAAGCATTCCATTTAATAACACTTTCTTTTACGATAATATCTTTTGTGATAACCGATGTAAATGCGAGTGAAGTAATTGCAATACATAAAATTACTCCAAAAAACAGCTTTTTATTATTCATCTCTTTTAATATTAAATTAGTAGAAAAAGCCTTAAACGGTTTGAGTTTAAGGCATAAGATTTTATGGAGATAAATTTTTAGTCGAAAATAATTCAATAAGCTTTCAGGATTGAGTGCTTATTTTGAAATACTGTCAAAAGATGTTTTAATCCCTTTGATTAATGCAGAGCTAAACCCTTGGTGTTCCATTTCGTTTAAACCAGCAATAGTACATCCTTTTGGTGTAGTTACTTTGTCAATTTCAGCTTCTGGATGGTTCCCTTTCTGTAACAATAGCTCACTAGCTCCCTTTACAGTTTGAGTAGCTATTTTAGTAGCAGTTTGTGCATCGAAACCTATTTCTATTCCACCTTGTATCATACCACGTATGAAACGCAACACATAGGCAATTCCACAAGCTCCTAAAACAGTAGCGGCATCCATTAAGGCTTCGTTAATTTCAATTGTATCTCCTAGTGAGTTGAATATAGTAGTTACTACTTTTAAATCTTCTGTAGACGCGTTATTTGACGCTAAACAAGTCATTGATTCATTCACTGCAGCTGCTGTATTCGGCATAGCTCTTACTATAGAAGGAACATTAGTTAAGTTCTCTTCAATTTGTGCAATTGAAAAATCACTTACAACAGAAATAAGAATTTTATCAGCTGTGATTACGGAGTCAATTTCTTGTAATATTTCAGCAATTTTATAGGGTTTAACTGCAATGATTACCACTTGAGAATTTTGTGTAGCCTCAATGTTGTTGTTGCTAATGTGAACCCCTTTTTCTTTTAAATTATTTAATAATTCAATTTTATTACGGGTAATAGTAATGTTTTCTGGAGTATAGTTGTTTTCTAACAAGCCTTGAGCGATAGATTTACCTAAATTCCCTCCTCCTAAAATTGCAATATTCATTGTGAATAGTATTAATGAACAGCAAAGAAACGGAATTATTTGTTACGAACTGATGGATAAATAAAACTCTCATAATTCATTAAGAATTATGAGTCACACCAGTGGCTAAATTTACCAAGGACTGTTTCGAACTAAAAACACTATTGATTAGTTCATGTCCAGCGTGTTATGCCGAGAGGCTTTTTTTGATATAGTATTACTAATACTGATACGTGATCGCATTAATATTCATTCCTGCTCCAACACTAGCAAACATAATAATGTCTCCTTTATTTAAGTTGTGGTTTTTATAGTTTTCTTTTATAACCATATCAAACAAAGTAGGAACGGTTGCTACAGAGCTGTTTCCTAGTTCATCAATACACATAGGCATAATGTTTTCAGGGATTTCAGTTTCGTATAATTTATAAAAACGTTCAAGGATGGCTTCGTCCATTTTTTCATTTGCTTGATGAATAAAGATTTTCTTTAAGTCTTTAATGTCAGTACCACTTTTTTCTAAGCAAGATTTCATTGCTAATGGAACGTTGTTTAAAGCAAATTCATAAATTTTACGACCAAGCATTTTGATGTAACGAGTATCTGAATCACTTTCGCTATCATTTGTTTCACCAAAGTAGATGTATTGCGATTCCTCAAAAGTATGACTTGCAGCTTCGTGAGAAAGAATACCTCTTTCGTTTTCCGATATCTCCAATATAGTTGCTCCAGCACCGTCAGAATAAATCATAGAATCTCTATCTGAATGATCTACTACTCTAGACAGTGTTTCTGCTCCAATTACCAGGCATTTTTTAGCAATCCCCGATTTCATAAACGCTTGAGCATGGATCATTGCTTGTACCCATCCGGGGCATCCAAACAATAAATCATAAGCAACACAACTAGGGTTTTTAATGCCTAAATTATGTTTTATTCTTGATGCCATACTCGGTACTGTATCACATTGAATGTTTCCATGTTTTACATCTCCATAATTACTGGCAACAATAATATAATCTAATTCTTCTGGATTGATATTAGCATCAGCGATTGCTTTTTGAGCAGCAATAAGACCTAAGTCAGAAGTAACTTGATTTTCTTCTGCATAACGTCTTTCCTCAATACCAGTAATGGCTTTGAATTTTTCAATAATAACTTCATTTTTTTGCTTGAAAGTAGAGCCATCTGCATTCAAAAAATCAGATTGAATAAAATCCTCATTTTTTCTAATGATGTTAGGAACATAAGATCCAGTTCCAGTTATTTTGATATTCATAGGTAAACGTATTAAGGGTAGTCTATAAGAGGGCAAATTTACTTAATATTATTTTACTAATACCTTGTTCTATAGTAGAAAAGCGTCATTTTTATGATATACTCAAAAAAACACAATGAAATAAAGGATAATAAATAAAAAAGCCCTCACAATTGACTTGAATTGTGAGGGCTTTGTAAAATGAATATTTAGAAATGTGTTGTTTTTTTATTAAAAAACAACAACAATTAACATTCGTTAATCAATAATCATTATGCTTCTGCATAGGCTTCAATACCAATACAGCTGCAAATTAAGTTTCTGTCACCATAAGCATCATCTACTCTACGTACTGTAGGCCAGAATTTGTTTTCAGCGATATAATCTAGCGGAAATGCAGCTGTCTTTCTTGAGTAAGGTAAGTCCCACTCGTCAGCCGTTAACATTTCTTGAGTATGTGGAGCGTTTCTTAAAGGGTTGTTTGGATTGTCTATGGTCGCTTCAGCAATTTCTTTTCTAATAGAAATTAAGGCGTCACAAAAACGATCCAGCTCCGCTAAGTTTTCTGACTCTGTTGGCTCAATCATGATTGTTCCGGCAACTGGGAAAGATACTGTAGGCGCATGGAAACCATAGTCCATTAAACGTTTAGCAATATCACTTGCTTCAATACCGTTTTGTTTAAAATCTCGACACTCAATAATCATTTCGTGAGCAGCACGTCCCATCTCACCTGTATATAAGGTATTGAAATGTCCGCTTAAACGTTCTTTAATGTAATTGGCATTTAAGATAGCGTTCATAGTAGAGTTCTTCAGTCCATCAGGTCCTAACATAGTAATGTATCCGTAAGAAATCAAACATGCTAAAGCAGAACCCCAAGGAGCTGCAGAAATAGCGGTGATTGCTTGATCACCTCCAGTAGCAATTATAGGATTAGTAGGTAAAAAAGGAACTAATTGTAGAGCCACGCAAATTGGTCCAACTCCTGGTCCACCACCACCATGAGGGATAGCAAACGTTTTGTGTAAGTTTAAGTGACAAACATCAGCACCAATAGTTGCAGGGTTTGTTAATCCTACCTGTGCGTTCATGTTGGCACCATCCATATATACTTGTCCGCCGTTATCGTGAATGATTTTTGTAATCTCACAAATAGCTTTTTCATATACACCATGTGTAGAAGGGTAGGTTACCATTAAAGCAGATAAGTTATCTTTATGTAATAATGCTTTTTCACGTAAATCATCTACATCAATATTTCCTTTTTCATCCGTTTTAGTAACAACCACTTTCATTCCTGCCATAACAGCAGATGCTGGGTTAGTACCGTGTGCGGAAGAAGGAATTAAACAAATGTTTCTGTTTTGATTTCCTTTAGATTTGTGATATGCTCTAATAACCATTAAACCTGCTAACTCACCTTGAGCACCAGAATTTGGTTGTAAAGAGGTCCCTGCAAACCCAGTAATAACATTTAATTGATGTTCCAGGTTTTTAAGTACTTCTTGATACCCTTGTGCTTGTTCTAAAGGCACGAATGGATGAATGTTCCCCCAGTTAGGATTACTTAATGGCAGCATTTCTGAAGCAGCATTTAGCTTCATAGTACATGATCCTAAAGGAATCATAGAGTGATTTAATGATAAATCTTTACGTTCTAATTTCTTGATATAACGCATCATTTCTGTTTCAGAATGATGTGTATTGAATACTTCGTTCTCTAAAAATGAAGTGTTTCTTAATAAGTTGTTTGCAATACTATCATCTCCAACTAATTCAGTAATTGTTGTAGCGTTGATATTTAAAGCAGTAGTAAATACTCCTATAATTGCATTGACGTCTGCAATGCTAACTGTTTCGTTTATAGAAATAGAAAGTGTATCCCCATCAATATAGTTAAAGTTAATTTGAGCAGCTTCAGCTATAGGTCTGATTTTATCAGCAGGAGCTTTTACTGTAATGGTATCAAAGAATGATTTGTTAGTTTGCTCAACTCCTAAATCAGTTAACGCATTTGCTAAAGTAACAGCTGATTGGTGTACTTTATTAGCAATGTATTGCAGTCCTTCTTTTCCATGGAATACTGCGTACATACCGGCCATAACCGCTAATAATACTTGTGCAGTACAGATGTTAGAAGTTGCTTTTTCGCGTTTAATATGTTGCTCACGAGTTTGTAGAGCCATACGTAATGCACGGTTCCCATCTCTATCTTGAGTAACTCCAATGATACGTCCTGGAATACTTCTTTTGTATTTATCTTTAGTGGCAAAATATCCTGCATGTGGACCTCCGTATCCTAACGGAATTCCGAAACGTTGTGTAGTACCTACAACAACATCAGCTCCAAATTCTCCAGGTGCTTGTAACTTTACTAATGATAAAATATCAGCAGCTACTGCTACTTTTATATTGTTTGCATTTGCGTTTTCTACAAATCCTTTATAATCATAAACTTCACCATGTTTTCCAGGGTACTGTAAAATAGCACCAAAGAATTCCTCAGAGAAATCAAACTCTTCATGATTTCCTACTACTAACTCAATACCGATAGGAGTTGCTCTTGTTTGTAAAACAGATAAGGTTTGAGGTAATATTTCTTCTGAAACAAAAAACTTACAAATATTTACTTTTTTCTGAGCTCTTTCACGAACATCAAATAACAAAGCCATGGCTTCAGCAGCAGCAGTACCTTCGTCTAATAAAGAAGCATTAGCTAATTCCATTCCTGTTAAATCAACTACCATAGTTTGGTAATTTAATAAAGCTTCTAAACGTCCTTGAGCAATTTCTGCTTGATAAGGAGTGTAGGCAGTATACCATCCTGGGTTTTCTAAAATATTACGTAGTATAACACTCGGTACAATAGCTTCGTTATATCCTAAACCAATATAGGTTTTAAAAACACTGTTTTTTGCAGATAGTTCTTGAATATGATTTAAATATTCATATTCACTTAAAGCAGGTGGTAAATCTAAATCATTTTTTAAACGAATATCATCAGGGATAGTTTCGTAAATTAACTGATCTAAGCTATCTAAACCAATAGTTTTTAAAATTTTAGCACGACCTTTTGGGTTTGGGCCTATATGTCTTAATTGAAATGAATCTGTTTTCATTTTCTATGAGGTTAAATGTGTTGAGTTTTAATGGATGCAAAAGTACACATAAATTCAAAAAAATAATACCCATTTATATGTATTTATTAACTAGGAATGGTTAATTGTAACTTGTTGATATAAAAATAATTAACTTTTTCAGTAAAATATGATGAATTAAGTAAAATAGCACAGTTTTTAAAGCTGTATTTTTGTGTTGTGAAAAGTGTGAAAAACATATTAGATTTTTTAATTAATGCAAGTGTGTGGGTGGCTATTGCAGTAACTGCTTTAGTGGGAGTTACTTATTTTAATTTAGAAGTTGTTATAAGTGATAGCTTGTTATACTTTGTTTTTTTTGGAACAATTTTCGGATATAATTTTATCAAGTATTTTGAGAAAGGACAAGTGGATGACTTGAAAAATAATAGATTAAATTTTGGGGCTAAGAAAATATTCAAGCAATTTAAAAAACTAACAACCCTAGAAAAACGAACCTTTCTATTAAGTGTAATTAGTGTTTTGATATGTGTAGTGCTGTTTTTTAACCTTAAAATTAAAACGCAATTAGCATTAATAGTTCCTTCAGTATTAACCTTCTGTTATGCAATTTCATTAGGTTATAAAACGCTAAGAAATATATCAGGAATTAAAATTTATGTTGTTGCTTTAGTCTGGGCTGTTATAAGTGTGTTGTTGCCTGTATTAGAAAGTGAAATAGATTTTGAAACAGACGTTTGGGTGCTATTATTACAACGATTTGTGTTTGTTGTGGTGCTAATCCTTCCTTTTGATATTCGAGATTTGTCCATTGATAATAAAAATTTAAGAACCTTACCTCAAAACATAGGTGTAAGAAATACTAAGTTGTATGGGTTGTTGTTACTAATGCTCTTCCTTTTGCTAGAGTTTTTTAAAGATGAACTACTGGATGTTAATTTAATAGTAATGCCGTTTATTTTTTTAATAGCATTATTGTTTCTAGTGTTATCAAAAGAAAAGCAATCTAAATATTATTCAAGTTTTTTCGTAGAGGGAATCTCTGTTTTGTGGTTTATACTGTTACTGGTTCTGTAGTTGTTGTTCAAATTTGACTTTCAAGTCTGCTTTTGATTTGTTATCCATACAGGTAACTTCTTTGTCAGTAACTAATTCTGATAGTTTTTGATTTTTTTTTGAGTAAGCTCTGGTAATATTACAATAAAGAAGTCTGATATTTAAACGAAAAAGCTCCCACCAAGTTGTTTCGTTATACTGTGCTTTATCACAAATGTGCTTTGCTTCTTCACAATCTATAAATAGTTTTGTTGATTTTGCTTTCATATTCATTCCCACCAATGTGTTTGATTTGTTAATTTTTTCATAGTAAACGTGTTTTAATCCCATCTGTGGGCTTATTTTATTCGCAGTTTTTCTCGAATTAAAAATGTGATTGTTAATTCATATTCTCGTGTACTTATATCAAGGTTATTGATTTATTATTTAAACCAAGTTTCATCTAAGCAGCCAGCTAAAGCAGTTCGTGCTCGGTGGATGATTACCCAAAGGTTAGACGCAGAAATATCATATTCATTACAAATCGCTTCAGTATCAAAGTTTTGAATGGTTTTCATTTTGAATATGTCAGCTTGTTTTTGCGGCAATTTTTCTAAACAATTGTGAATTGCTAAACCTAACTCCTCATTTTCAAGTTTGCTTTCAGCATTTCTGTCGAAAGGGTCTGCAACACGTTCTTCCAGCCAATCACCTTCTGATTCGCCATCTTTGTAGTTAATGCGTACTTCAGCTTTTCCTTTGATAGAATTTATTTTACGATAATGATCAATTATTTTTCGTTTTAGAATAGAAACTAACCAAGTTCTTTCAGAGGCTTCGCCTTTAAAGTTTTTAGCAGACTTTAATCCTGAAAAAAATGTCTCTTGAACTAAATCATCAGCAATATCTCTATCACTTACACGTGTGATGGTGTAATTGAAGAGATAATCAGCATAACTGTCAATCCATTTATTCGGGTCTAATTGATGTTTTGGCATTATTGGTTTTTAGTTGAATCAAATGTAAGAAAAATATCAACATATGTGTGTTTTATTTTCTACGGCTATTTCTGACCCTTCTGCAAGTAATACAGAAAGCGGCTCTTGGTTGTTTAGAAATTTAAAATTACTACCATAGTTTAATTCAAAATCAACGTCGATGTTGTATTCAAGTACGGGGTAATGTTTCCATTTGGGGTGCTTTACTTCATATTCATAAGTATTGTCGTTTTGTTTTGTGTATCCAAAATAATGCTCTGTAATAAACTCCTCTTCAGTACCTGTAGTGATTGTTTTAGTTATAGGTTGACTAATGATGTTTATTTTTTGAGCTTTATTTTTAATAACCCATTTGTATTCTACTTTTTGTGAGTCTGGATTACTTTCCCAAGTATGTTGCATTGGAACTGTTTGATAGTTCTCTTTATAAATAGAATTGGCTACTAGTGTTAATGCTGGTTTTGGGACTAACTCTTTAATGAAAACGACACCTCTTTTCCAATGATTGTTTTCTTTATGCCTTACATAGAAGCGTAAATTAACCTCTTCAAAATTGCTATGAAAAGGAATCTTTATACCTAGTAATTTGGTTTCCTGAAATAAGAAACCAACTATACTCACGTAACAGGTGTTATTATAAAAATCTAATTCAGTCCCATTTGGAACATATGGGGCTAGTATTTCTGGATCAATGTTATAATTTATTAGGATTAATTTCCTCCATTCAGCGGTTAAAAAACTCATAGGGATAGTATTTAGTAGTTTTCGGAAATATTTTTAATGTGTACACTTCTTTTTTCCAGAACTGTAGTCAGATGTTTTTTTAGTAGCAACCAATCAAATAATTTTCCGAATACACCAAAAGGAGTTTGATAGCAAAATTTATCAATCATAATGGTATGATCATTTTCATGTCTAAATAGATGTTCATGTTTTAACCATTTAAAATGTCCCTTTTTCATTTCATCAACAAAGTAAGTAGGGTTTACCATTGCTGTAATAATACTTTGATGCTGGATGAGTAGCCCAAAATGTTTTCCTTCCCATGTAACAGTTTCACCTAACTCAATTAAACCAGATGTAACACCAGCTATTGCTATTTCATGAGTATAGTCCATGCTTTGTACATGGGTATCAATATTTCGTGATAAATCAAATACGATTTCTATTGGAGCTTTAATTTTTGTGCTGAGGTTGATTGTTGTCATTTAAGGTAATTGTTTGGAATTAAGTTTTTTAGTGTTTCGTGTATAGTTTCAAATTTAAATTTGAAGCCATTATCAAGTAATCGCTTTGGGATTACATTTCTGCTTTTTAAAACCAATTCGGCTTCAGTTCCTATACAGAAAGTACCAATTTTTAATAACCATTTAGGTTGTGGAATGCCAAACGGGATTTTTAACTCCTTTCTGATAATACTCATTAATGTTTTGTTGTCACTTGGACTGGGAGCCGTAACATTCACATTTCCTGTAATCGTTTCTTTTTCTAATAAAAAAGTTACTGCTCTAGCAAAATCATGCTCGTGAATAAAACTTACTTTTTGATTTCCATTTCCTTGGTTACCTCCTAAACCAAGCTTAGTGATATTCTTTAACGGAATTAAAGCACCTCCGTTTTTACCAAGAACAATTGATGTTCTAATTGCTACTTGTCTTGTGTTAGGAATACTATGACTGTAAAATGCCTTTTCCCAAGATTTAGCAATGTTCATCGAGAAATCAGTTCCTATTTCACCATTTTCTTCAGTCATTTCTTTATCAAGTGAATGACGGTATATTGTCGCCGTAGAAGAATTTATCCATATTTTTGGAGGTTGATTACATAGTTGTATAGCTTCACCAATTATATTTGTTGAATCAATTCTGGATGAATAGATTAATTCTTTGTTTTTTTGATTGTACCTACAATCAACTGATTTTCCAGTAAGGTTTATGATGGCAAAAGAACTTTCAAATTCATTTTTCCAAGCTCCTAATTCCTTTGCATTCCAAGCCACATGATTTGCTTTTTTAGGGTTTCTTGAAAGAATAGTAACTTCATACCCGTTTTGAGTTAAATGGTTTTCTAATACTTGACCTAAAAAACCTGTACCTGCTGCGATGACTATTTTCTTTTTCATAGAATTGAATTAGTTATTATTAATGTAACATGTTTAATCTTGTTTATTACAGTCCATTGAGTCTATGATGGCTTGTAATACATGATGAATTATTGGTAACCTCATGAACCATGATAGGCTAGCCCAAAATAAATTAATATGTTCTAATCCATTGGCTATAGCTATTATACTTTTGTAATGATTATTGTTATTGTCCGTATATGTTGCTTGTAATAATTTGTTTTCATGGAATTCATATTCATACTTTATTTGGAGGTTACAAGCGTTCCTATTTTCAAACCACTTTTTTACTTGCTCACATTGATTACAACCTTTTTTGAAGTATAGCGTCCCAATAGGTATATTTTGTGGTTTCCATAAGAATCTCCAATTTGGGACACTTTTTTTATATGTTCTCCACTTGTTCTCGAATCTATTTTCCATGTCTAAATATTCTTGTGGATTAGAGACGCCAAGAGTATATGCAATTGAAATTATTGTTCCAGATAATAATACATACGATTCGTAATACATGCTTAAGGGGATAAATAGAAAGGTAAATGACCATTGAATTGGGTTTCTGCAATAAGCATAAACACCTGTCTGAACCAATTTTGTAGTTTTATCATAAGGAAAAGGAGTTCCTTTTCCTTTTTTCACTAAATCATTAACAGCTGCCAAAGAGGGAAGTACTATTATAAAAGTTAACTGAAAAAGGTATGGTCTGATTTTTTCAAACGAAAAATTATTACTTGTGTATGAAATAACAATGAAGGGTATAATAATTAAAATAAGTAATCCCATTGTACTTACTTGTAAAAAGGCTCTAAAATTAAGATGCTTATTAGTGTAGCTATAGGTGGCCCATAAGTATGCCGGAAGCCATACAATGAGGAGTAATATGAATTCTCCTATGATCCAGTTTTCGTTTAATTTAAGAATGCCAAATTTTTCTAATTGTGGCATTAACAAAATGTCTATCCAAAGTAATACTAAAAAAGTAAGTAATGTATATTTTCCTTTAGCAATGTAAAAGGGTAGTATTCCCCAGAATATAATCCAAATAAATAATAAGTCAAAAGGTATTTTAATACTTAAATCTGTTTCGGAAATAAATAGCCATAAATTATATTTTACGCATAAATAGTTAACAATAGGTAATGAAAAAGTTAACCATAGCAGGCTATAAAATAATGACCAATTTGTTTTTTGCTCTTGTTTCTTAATGAAAAAAAAGAATGTTAAAAGGATAAAACAAATGAGCACGACGCCGTTTCTTATTATTAATTGATTTTCCATTTATTGCTTAAAAAAGGTGTTTAACAAATGAGTATTCATTACTTCTACTCCATATCGTTTTATGGGTTCAAAGTACCATGACGGGCCTAAGTCACAAGTAAAATGGGTAGTCCACGTAATAGTAGATGTATTGTTAATTTCATTACTGTTAATAGAAACGGTAATTTCTTTCCAACTGAGCCAGTGGTTTATATGCGTACTATCATCAATTAGCTCAAAAGTGATACTATTTGATGTTTGATGTTTAATTTGAAGATGTAGTGTTCCTACTCCTTTGGTTTTTGATTCGAATTGAATTTTTCTAAAGTCACCAACACTATTTCCTGAGCCAGAAATAGCGATAGGTTTTGGAAATCCGAGCTTAAAAAATGTAGGGAATTGGTTTAAGAAATTAGGCGATTGATTTAATTTATCTAATGTTAACGTCTTATTTACAGTTAAGATTGTTGTTACAACTTGAGTTTTTGGTGTGGTTTTGATATTACCAACCTCACCAATTATTAGAATTATCGGTACTAAAACAAAAGTGTTTAAAGAGTTTTTGTTCTTTAAAAGTTTAATAATTACTACAATTAAAGCGGCAACTCCATAGAAAATGGGAGCCATAAAAATTATGCATACCAATCCTTCTCCAAATAATATAGAGGTCATTAATAAAAATAAGGTTAATGTTTTAAAAACTACACCGTAAATGGACTTGGGTGTACCTGAGTATTTAATTACTAATAAAGTAATTAGAATAGGTATACCTACAAATAGAATAGAGGTTTGTTCAAATTCGATGTCTAATAGTACCCTAAATGCTATGCTTGCAATAACTAACGCTATTACAAAGCCATATAGAGCTCTTTTGTTGTTTTCTATTTTCATAGCTTTAATTATAAGTTTATTTGTTCAGGATTATTTTTATGGTAAGAGTTTTCTTTAGATTTTTTTCGTCCTCTAAAAAATAGAAATAAATTGATAAATAACATTGCACCTAAGTATATTGAGAATGCCCCAATTTTTCGACTTAAGATTTCAATAAGTGTTTGATTATTCATAATGCCTATGTATGATATTTTTAAGACTAATAATGCCCAACCAATGTTTAATAAATAAAAGCCTACTTCGAATAATCTATTTGTAGCTAAAGCAATATCTTCATTTCCTTTAAAGATATCGATCATAAATGTTTTTCCATTTTTAAACAACGCTTTTGACACATAAATAGTTAATAGGATAACTATTGGTAAATAGATTAAATAGCCGATTACAATTTTCGAATTTTCCATATGAATTATAGTTTAAATGTGAATATTTCTTTTGCTTAAATAGTTTAACCAGAATATGTTATTATAATGCATAATAGCCAGTGTAATTATTATCTTTCCAAGTACTTCTGCTAAAAATGAAATTAATTGTTCAATTGTATATATGTCTTCCCAACATGATATTGTAATAGTTGCGAAGCCAAGATTTATTAAATAATATCCTGCTAATAGTATGTTGTTTGTATTTTTGACCAGTGTTTTGTCGTCCTTAAATATTGCGTTTAAAAAAACCTCACCATTTTCATAGAGTATCCATCCAATTTTTATCATAAGGATAAAAACGATTGGTAAGTAAATGATGTAGCTAATAATATTCATCTTTTGTTTTTAGAACTTTCAATAATTAGTGAAAGTTATTTTAAAAAAGAAAAGGAATTTTACATCCTTTAGTTTTAATATAATGTAGTAGTATTTTTATAAAGCTACTGCCTGTTACTTCAAGAGTTTTACTAATGTTTTGGTTAGCCAATTTTGTTCTTGATTTACAATTTTATTTAACATAATATCTGCTGTTTCTGCTAAGTCATATAACTCTTTTGTTTTTTTAATTAATTCTTTTGTTTTTACAGTACCGTCATCTTTAATACTACACACTTCTTTTAAAACTTTTAATGTAGGTTGTATTTCTCGTCTACTACGTTCTTTAGCTATAGTACGAGCTAATTCTTGTACATCTTTCTCTGAAGTAAAATATTCTTTACGTTCTCCTGCAATAGAGGTTTTATATACGATACCCCATTCAATAAGCTGGCGTAAATTCATACTGGTATTTCCTCTTGAAATATGCAATTCTTCCATTACATCTTCCATAGATAACGGGTCTGGAGAAATAAATAATAACGCATGTATTTGCGCCATAGCTTTATTAATTCCCCAAAGTGTACCAAGGCTTCCCCAAGTATTAATAAATTTTTCTTTTGCTGCTGTATATTCCATCACGTAATTAATAAGTATACTACAAAGATATATATAATTATTAAACTTTCAGTAATTATTGAAAGATTAGATTTAAAAAATAATTTTCAAATAAAAAGCCCTTTCAGAAGAGAGGGCTTAGATAGTATTATGATTAATAAGTTAGTTTAATAAACCAGCTCGTTTCAATAAAGCTTCTGGTTTAGGTTCTGCTCCTCTAAATCTTTTATATAAAGTCATAGGATGTTCAGTACCTCCTTTACTTAAAATATGTTTCGCAAATGCTTTACCTGTTTCTGGATTAAAGATTCCATTTTCTTGAAATGCTTCAAAAGCATCAGCATCTAATACTTCAGCCCATTTATAACTATAATATCCCGAAGAATATCCTCCTTGAAAAATATGAGAAAATGCAACACTCATACAGTTTTCTGCTACATCAGGAAATAATGAGATGTTTTTAAAAGCGGCTACTTCATGTGTCTTAACACTTGCTATAGTCTCTGGCGACTCGCCAGCATGCCATGCCATGTCTAATAAGCCAAAACTTATTTGGCGCATTGTAGCCATTCCTTCTTGAAAATTAGCGGAAGCTTTTATTTTCTCAACATATTCCATTGGAATGATTTCTCCGGTTTCGTAATGGGTTGCAAATAAATCCAAACACTCTTTTTCAAAACACCAGTTTTCTAAAATCTGACTTGGCAGTTCTACGAAATCCCAATAAACACTTGTTCCCGATAAACTAGGATATGTAGTATTTGCTAACATTCCGTGTAATCCATGACCGAATTCATGAAATAACGTAGTCACTTCATTAAAAGTTAGTAATGATGGTTTTGTATCTGTAGGTTTTGTGAAATTACATACGTTTGAAATATGTGGACGGTCATTAATACCGTTTTTAATTTTCTGGCCTTTAAAAGAAGTCATCCAAGCGCCATTTCGCTTTCCTTTACGCGGATGGAAGTCTGCGTAAAATAGTGCGATAGCGTTATTGTTATCGTCAGTTACTTCGTATGTTTTTACATCCTCGTGATACGTATCAATAGTGTTAACTTGTTTAAAGTTTAACCCAAATAGTTTATTAGCAACTGTAAAGGCTCCGTTTAATACGTTTTCTAGTTTAAAGTATGGTTTTAACTTTTCGTCATCTAAGTTAAACAGCTTATTTTTTAGTTTTTCAGAATAATAAGCGCTATCCCATTTTTCTAAACGATCAATAGCGTCCAATTCCTTCGCGAAATTTTCTAATTCTGCAAATTCTTTTAAAGCTACTGGTTTTGCTTTCTCTAATAAATCATTCAAAAAAGAAGTTACTTTCTCTGGAGAACCTGACATTCGTTCTTCTAAAACAAAGTGAGAATGCGTATCGTAGCCTAATAACTGAGCACGTTGAAAACGTAAGCGTGCTATTTTTAGCACTATTTCTTCGTTATTATAATCATTTTTCTGAAAGCCCCTTGCTCCAAATGCCAAAGCCATTTTTTTACGTAATTTACGAGAGTCTGCATATTTCATAAAAGGAATATAACTAGGGTAATCCATAGTAAATACCCAGCCTTTTTTATCTTTTTGCTTGGCTACTTGTACTGCAGCTTCTAAAGCTCCTTCAGGTAGTCCCTTTACGTCATCTGAATTTGTTAGATGTAATTCATATGCGTTTGTTTCGGCTAGTATGTTTTCACCAAAAGTTAACTTTAGTGTAGCTAATTCTTTATCAATAGCTCTAAGGGTTTCCTTTTTGTCATCAGGAAGATTAGCTCCATTTCTAGAAAAACCTTTGTATTTCTTATCTAGTAATGTTTGTTGCTCAGCTGTTAATGTAAGTCGTCCTTTTTGATTATAAACGACACTAACTTTTTTAAATAATTCAGTATTTAGGGCAACGTCGTTACTAAATTCGGATAGCATAGGAGAAACTTCCTGAGCTATTTTTTGAATTTCATCATTAGTTTCAGCTGAGTTCAAATTAAAAAACACGCTTGATACACGATCCAATTGTTCACCTGAATAATCCAATGCTTCAATTGTGTTTTCAAAAGTTGGTGTTTCAGTATTTTTAACGATTGTATTTATTTCGGTTTTAGCCAATGCAATAGCATGTTTAAAACCAGGAAGAAAATCTTCGTTTTTAATTTTTGAAAATGGTGTAAGGTCAAATTTATTTAGTAATGAATTCATGTTTAATTGATTATGAGTTAGAAAGAGTTCTTTTGTCGACAAAAACAAACATCTTTTATTGATGTTTTTATTTATAATAAAATTTTAATTAAGATGATGTCTATTTTACTTCAACAAATTGAAAGAAGATTTTTATCCCAAAATATCAATCATCTTAAAGTAAATAGTAAAAATAGTCGTTAACGGTTGTTTTTTTTATCTTTTCACATATTCATTAGTTTATCTAATAATAATACACGGGTCAAATTTACTTCATAATATATTTATAAAATAGTTTTGATGTTAATGAAATTGTTTATCAGTATAGATATGTATTTTGTCTACACTTTATAGACAATCATCGTTTTAACTTTAGTTTATAGTTGAATAAAGCTTAAATTTATATAACTAATTACATAATCGGTTTTTTATTCGCATAAAAACCCCATTAAAACTCTCTTTAAGAAGAATAGTCTTTAAAATAGACTATTTTTTTTGCTCTCTCAGTATTTTGTAAATACGTTTTGTTTTTAAGTATTCTGTGTTAATGAATGTTTTTACCTAAATTATGTTTGCCAGGTGTGCGGTATTTTATACTACTGTGGATATTTTAAAACAAGTATAAAGGACTTATTGTCTAATTTATTAAATGAGGCCAATTATATATAAAGATATGTATTTCGTCTACACTTTATAGATGATTACCGTTTTAACTAAAATCACAAGTAAATAAAACTTAAATTTATATAACGTAATTACATAATTGGGTTTTATCCCATAAAACCCCCATAAAAACTCTCTTAAAAAAAATAGCCTTTAACTAAGGCTGTTTTTTTTTGTTTATTCAGTTACTTCAATACTT
>JABSPO010000042.1:0-19218 GCA_013214625.1 Flavobacteriaceae bacterium | reverse complement strand
TCCCATAAAACCCCCATAAAAACTCTCTTAAAAAAAATAGCCTTTAACTAAGGCTGTTTTTTTTTGTTTATTCAGTTACTTCAATACTTTTTGTTTTAAATCTTCTTTAATTAATATTTTCTTCTAAAACACATTTGCTGGATGTATAATAATCTGCATGACTATAATACGGGTACTTGAAGGCTGGGTAAATAATTACATATTATTCAAATTGAAAAAGTGACTAGTTCAGATATGCTGAATAATGTGATTATAAATTGGTTTAGTGATTGATGTTTTTTTGTCAAGATTGATGTGTATTTCGTCTGCACTTTATTGATTATCATCGTTTTAATTTGAATTTATAGTTGAATAAAACTTAAATTTATATAACGTAATTACATAATTGGGTTTTTATCCCATAAAACCCCCATTAAAACTCTCTTTATAAAAATAGCCTTATAAAATTTATTATAGGCTATTTTTTTTTACTTCTTCAGCACCTTTCAGTACTTTCAGTTTTAGACCTTCTTTATAGATTAATATCTTATCAAGCACACATTTATCAGATGCTCCTATAATTTGTGCGGCTAATATACCCGCATTTTGAGCGCCATCTAAAGCAACAGTTGCTACAGGAACTCCTCCAGGCATTTGTAATATTGATAATATAGAATCCCAACCATCAATCGAATTTCTTGATTTTACAGGAACACCAATTACAGGTAAAGGGGATAAAGAAGCGACCATTCCTGGTAAATGTGCTGCTCCTCCAGCACCTGCTATAATTACTTTTATACCTCTAAGGTGTGCATTTTTACTATAGTCAAATAGTTTTTCAGGAGTTCTGTGAGCAGAAACAATATCTACTTCTGTTTCAATATCAAAACCTGCTAAAATATCTATTGCTTGTTGCATGATAGGAAGATCACTCGTGCTTCCCATTATAATTCCTACTTGTGGCATGTTGTTATGTTTATTCGTTTAGAAGTTTATTCGTTTAGAAGTTTAGTTCTGTTAAATAAACTTACTTTTTTTTTGTTTAATTAAGAGTTAATAGACATTAAAAGTAGTTTGTAAAGTCTAATTTGACTATTGACTATTGACTATTGACTAATTACTTTTATCGTTTCTTTTACTTTTTGCGCAATTGCTCTTGCTATTGCAATATCATCATTCACAATGGTTACGTGTCCCATTTTTCTAAATGGCCTCGTTTGTTTTTTACCGTAAATATGTGGTGTAACACCATCCATAGCTAAAATGATATTCATGTTTTCATAAACCACATCTCCTGAATGACCTTCAGCGCCAACTAAGTTTACCATAATCCCACCTGTTTTACTATCTGGGTTTCCAAGCGGTAAATCTAAAATAGCGCGAATGTGTTGTTCGAATTGTGAAGTGTATGAAGCTTCAATTGTTTGATGCCCTGAGTTATGAGGTCTTGGAGCGACTTCATTTACTAATATTTCATCTTCTTGCGTTTGAAATATTTCAACCGCTAATAAGCCAACATGATTTATTTTTTCTGAAACTTTTAAAGCTATATCAATTGCTTTTTGAGCCACTTCATCAGAAATTCTAGCAGGGCAGATTACGTATTCTACTTGGTTTGCTTCTGGATGAAATTCCATTTCTACCACGGGGTAATTTCTCGTTTCACCAGATGGATTTCTAGTAACAATTACTGCGAGTTCCTTTTTAAAAGGAATCATTTCTTCAGTAATACACTCTGTATTTGGTAAGCCAACTAAATCTTCAACTTTCCGAATTACTTTAACACCATTTCCGTCATAGCCAAATTGAGTTGCTTTCCAGACAAAGGGTAATTGTATACCTCCGTTTGTAATCGCATCGTTGATTTCGGAGGTGTATGCAAATCTTGAAAAAGCAGCTGTAGGAATATCATTATCGGTATAAAACAATTTTTGTGTTGCTTTATTCTGGATAATACTCAATGTTTTGCTTGAAGGATATACAGTAATACCTTCATGTTCTAACTTCTGTAGCGCTTTAATGTTTACACTTTCTATTTCAAAAGTAAGTACGTCTACTTTTTTTCCGAAGTTGTAAACGGTGTCAAAATCTAATAAATCACCTTGTTCAAAATAATTGGCATACTTTTTACAAGGAGCGTCATTTGAAGGGTCAATTACATAAGTTTGAATGTCAAACTTATTGGTTTCTCGGAGTAACATACGTCCTAACTGACCGCCACCAAGAATCCCTAATTTAAAATTTGAAGAAAAATATGTCTTCATCTTAATTATTGTGTTATTATGTTGTGTGCACAAAAATACACTAATACTATATACAATTAAATTTTTAGCAAATAAAACGTTTTTTTTCTTTTTATTTCATTGAAATAATGAAACCGTAACAGGTATTTAATAATTATCAAGAAGGATTTAATTTATATCAATAAACATGGGAAGGGTAGGCAGGTGAGGTATGAATTAAGATTGTGGTTTTTCGAATGAAATGCATCAGGGAGTTAAACTCACTGGTGGGAATTAAAAAATATTCATTTTCGGTTTACTAAAAGCGTAACCACAAAATAGTATGATTATTTTATGCGTTTCTAAAAATGCGAATCAAAAGAATAGAAATCGTTAATCAATTGAGTATCTTTGCATCTTTCAAATTTATATTATAATAAAATGTTTTAAGACATTTCATGATATAAGAGAAAACTATAATAACTGACTCATGAAAATCAAACTTCACGACAAATGTTTTACATCATTTATCTCTGCAAAAGAAATTGATGCAGCTTTAGATAAAATGGTGGCTAATATAGCTGCGGATTTAGGAGATGAAATTCCTATTTTTATTGGAGTATTAAACGGTTCCTTTATGGTGGTTAGTGATTTTGTAAAAAAATATCCTAAACCTTGTGAAGTTAGTTTTGTAAAGTTAGCATCATATGACGGGGTGGAATCAACGGAAGATATTAAGCATTTAATAGGCTTGAATGAAAATGTATCAGGAAGAACAGTAGTCATAATAGAAGATATTATAGATACTGGAAATACCCTAGAGTCTATATATGATATTTTCGATAATAAAGGCGTGAAGGACTTGCGTATAGCAACCTTGTTTCACAAACCGGAAGCATTTAAAAAAGATTTAAAAATAGATTATATAGGTATTGAAATTCCAAATAAGTTTATTGTAGGTTACGGCCTAGATTATAACGGCTTAGGAAGGAATTTGCCTGAAGTTTATCAAATAAAAAATACACAAAGAATGATTAACATTGTTTTATTCGGAAAACCTGGTGCAGGAAAAGGGACTCAGGCAGAATTTTTAAAAACGAAGTATAACTTGGTGCATATCTCTACAGGAGATGTTTTTCGTTTCAATATGAAAAATGATACTGAGTTAGGGAAATTAGCAAAATCATTCATTCATGAAGGGCAATTGGTTCCAGATTCTGTTACCATAGATATGTTACAAGCTGAGGTTGAGAAAAACACGGATGCTAATGGATTTATCTTTGATGGCTTCCCTCGTACAACTGCACAAGCAAAAGCGTTAGATGCTTTTTTAGAATCTAAAAACATGGAACTGTCAGCTACTGTAGCTTTAGAAGCTAACGATGAAGTTTTAATAGCACGTTTGTTAGAAAGAGGAAAAGTTTCAGGAAGAGCAGATGATCAAGACGAATCAAAAATCAGAAATAGATTTGACGAGTATAATGAAAAAACAGCTCCGTTAATTGACTTTTATACAACACAAGAAAAATTTCACTCTGTTAATGGAATTGGAACGATAGCAGCTATTACTGAACGTTTAAGTGCTGTAATTGATTCATTAAATGTAGAAGCATAGTTTTTGATTTAAGAACGTAGAATTTTGAATATTGATTTTAGAAGTAAAATTTTAATTTGAAATATTCAAGGGTAATAAAAATATTAAACAAAAGGGAACACTTTTTAATAAGATTCCCTTTTTCAAGGGAATGACATGACTGAAGGAAATTTTGTAGATTATGTAAAGATGCACGTAACTTCTGGTAAAGGAGGAAAAGGATCTATGCACTTACATAGAGAAAAGTATATTGAAAAAGGTGGTCCTGATGGGGGAGATGGTGGTCGTGGAGGTCATATCATACTTAGGGGTAATGAAAATTACTGGACTTTAATTCACTTTAAATTCAGGCGTCATCACAAAGCTTTACAAGGGGGGCATGGAAGTAAAAGTAGAAGTACTGGTGCAGATGGATCAGACATTTATTTAGAAGTGCCCTTAGGAACTGTAGTAAAGGATTCAGATACAGAAGAAGTACTATTTGAAATTACTAAAAACCACGAAGAAGTAATTCTTTGTAAAGGAGGTAAAGGAGGTAGAGGGAACTGGCATTTTAGAACGCCAACAAATCAAACGCCTCGTTATGCACAGCCTGGTTTAGAAGGAGAAGAAAAAAATGTAACTTTAGAAATGAAGTTATTGGCTGATGTTGGTTTAGTAGGTTTTCCCAATGCTGGAAAATCCACGTTATTATCGGTAATTACTTCCGCAAGACCAAAAATAGCGAACTACGAGTTTACTACGCTAAAGCCAAATTTAGGAATAGTGGAGTATCGTGATTTTCAGTCATTTGTAATGGCAGATATTCCTGGTATTATTGAAGGAGCTTCTGAGGGAAAAGGATTAGGACATTATTTTTTACGTCATATTGAACGTAATTCTACCTTATTATTCTTGATACCTGCTGATGCGGATGATATACCAAAACAATATGAAATATTATTGAATGAATTGAAGGTGTATAACCCGGAGATGTTAGATAAGGATAGATTTGTAGCTATTTCAAAATCTGATATGTTGGATGAGGAGTTAGAAGCGGAAATGAAAGCTGAATTAGATAAAACTTTAGGGGTGCCTTATATGTTTATTTCTTCTGTTGCTCAAAAAGGAATAATGGAATTAAAAGATAAATTGTGGGCAATGTTGAATCCTAAGGATTAACATAAATTGATCATATATTTTAGAGTATTAGCTCGTTTGTGAAAAACAAACGAGCTTTTATTTTTTAAATAGCCAGTAAAAACACTATTAAGTAGTGAGTAATTCACTTTAAATGTTAATTTTTTAAATATAATGTTTTTTAACGGGCTTTTTAGTTCGCTTATCGAAAAGTCAAAAATATTGAAGAATATTTATTAAAATACTTCATATATTTATTTCATAGTTAGCTATTTAGATTTAAATAACTACTGAAAAAGAATACTCAATCCCCAAAAGAGTACCTTATTAACGAGTGATTTCGTAACAATCAAAACAAAAAAATACTTCCCAAAAGTATCACTTACATAGCGTCTATAAAATATAGATAGTTTTTTACAATTTAAGAATACATAGGTATTATATAATTCTCCTAAAAAAGAATTATCATATTCTCGACCCCAAGAGAATCGATTGTTAACGTTTGATAAAAACGTATGAAAGCCCCAAGCTTTAGTATATACATAATTCTTCCCTATAAGAATTATAAAAACAATAAATAAGTAATACCCGCATACTATGAAAAAAATCACACAAACTCCAGGGAAACTATTCAGTACATTTTTATTATTATTAATAGCTATTAGTGTAAAAGCACAATTACATTCCGCACCGACATGTGGAGAGAATTTCACTTTAGATTGGGCATCAGCACCTGTTGCTCCGAATGAATATAATTGGTTACCAGCAGGGTCATTATCAAATACATATACAGATGTTGATACTTCAGGCATTGATTTCTCAGTTACATTTACTGGAGACACGAGTGCATTTGGAATATGGGGAGGAGCACAGACTCCAAAAATAGGAACTAGTGCTGCTTCAGGGTTATATGAAGGAATGGACTTGTTAACAATGGGGTATGCTGCTTCAGGAATAACATGTACTATAAATTTTAGTTCCCCAATTTTTGCGCTGTCATTTGATTTATATCATGTAAATACAACTGGAGTTAGTGGTGATAAATACACTATTAGTGCACAAACTTCAAAAGGAGATACCATATACCCAACATTTACAAATTCAGCTAACCCATCTTATACAACAGATAATAGTACAGGAGTAGTAAATGCTAATACTTCATCAATTGCTGGGACAGATGCAATTGTGGGGGTAAATTTTTTAGATAACAGCTATATCACGAGCATTACATTTTTATGGCAGGATTGCCTTACCTGTACTCCTGGAAATATACATGGTTCTGGTTTAGGAAATTTTAGTTTTTGTATCCCTCAAACATTAGATTTTGACGGGGCTAATGATTTTATACATAGAAGCGCATTTTTAGGGAAACATAAAGATGCAACCATGATGTCATGGGTGAAATTAGATGATGATTTTATTGGAGGTGAAATTATGGGGCAACGTAATTTTAGACTTTTTGTAGATTCCAGTAATCGATTAAAGGCTTTCGTAAAAACAAATGGAAGTGGTGCTAATTCAATAGTTACTCCTGATATTGATGCGCCAATACTGTCAGCTGAAAAATGGAATCATGTTACAGCAATTTATAATGGTAGTGACAAAACGTTTGATTTGTATTTAAATGGTGAAAATGTATGGAGTTATACAGGTTTAACAGGAAGTGAAATTGATAATTCTTCTGCATGGAATTCAGACCATGATTTCGAAATAGGTAGAAATACTGAATTAGATAATAATTATTTTAAAGGGAGTATTTATGAATGTCGAGTATATAAAAAGGCTTTGACAGAATCTCAATTGCATCATCAAGTAAATCAAGAAATAGAAAGTAATGGAGCATATATTAAGGGAATAGTTTTACAAAGAGATATCACTGGATTATCATGGAGTGATTTAGAATTGTATTATAAAATGGATATCGTTAATACGGGGGTAACTCCAGACGCTTCAGTAGCAGGTGTAAATGGTAGCTTAAATAATATGCGAACTTATCAAGAACGTACAGCTCCAATGCCATATGTAACTAAGTCAGGAGGCGATGGTGACTGGGCTAATGAAAATAATTGGTTATATGGAAATCTTTGGGATATTACCGGAGCACACCCTGTTTGTGCCATTGTAAAAATTGAAGACAATATAGAAACAAGTACTGGGCATGAAACATTGGGTTTGTTAATTTCCGCAGGAAGTAAATTAGAAATTAAGAATGACCAAGGTTTAGGGGTTTCTAGTTATTTAAAGTTAGATGGTGTTTTGGATTTAACAGGTGAATCACAATTAATTCAATCATTAAATTCAGAGTTGGATATAACAAGCACAGGGTCATTAGAAAGAGATCAGCAAGGTAGAGGTGATGTATATTCATATAATTATTGGTCATCACCAGTAAGTCCTATAAATACAACGGCCAATAATACCGATTATTCGGTTGCAGATGTACTGTATGATGGTACTGATACTAATAATCCACAACCGATGAATTTTGCTACATCCGGTTATAATGGTGCTCCAGCTTCTGGAGGAACTGCGGCAACTATAGCTGATTATTGGATTTTCAAGTTTGTAAATCAATCTTATTTATATAATAACTGGTATCTAGGTTGGGTACGTTCAACAGGAACGATGAAAGTAGGAGAAGGATATACTCAAAAAGGTACAGGAACAGGAGGAGCTACACAGAATTATGTGTTTATAGGGAAACCGAATAACGGAACAATTAGTCATACTATATCACCTAATAATACCTCTGTTTTAGGTAATCCATATCCAAGCGCAATAGATGCGCATCAGTTTATAGCGGATAATACCGCAGCGCTACAAACAACAGATTTAGTAAACCCTGGGATGACCGGAACATTATATTTCTGGGAACATTGGGGAGGCGGAACACATGTGTATGCTGATTATCAAGGAGGGTATGCAACATTAAATATTTTAGGAAAAGTAAAAGCTATATCTGACCCTGAAGTGTCAGGGATAGGAACAGGAACTATTGTCCCTGAGCGTTACATACCTGTTGGGCAAGGGTTTTATATTCAAGGAAGTCCGTTAGGAGGAACAATAGAATTCAATAACAATCAACGAATATTCAAAAAAGAAGGGGGTGAGTCAGTCTTCTTTAAAACAGCTCCTCCGGTAGGAGATTCTTCGGAAGAAGATGATGGTATTACTAGAATCTATTTCAACTTTACAACTCCAGACGGGCCATCACGTGAGTTGCTATTAGGTGTAAAGTCTGATTTAGCGGCAGGAATTAATTACGGATATGATGGAAGGTCATTAGACGAACAGCCAACAGATTGTTCTTTTAAGGAAGGAGATGTTCCGTTAGTAATACAAGGGATACCATCAATTTATGCAGGTTTAGAATTGCCTTTAGAGATGAAAATTGGAAATGGAGGATTGTGTAAATTTCAAACTTCAGGAACAATTGAATTGCCAGAAGGATTAGAGATGTTTTTTGTAGATAAAGAATTGTTTACAGAAACAAAATTAGAGGAAGGATCAGTTGCTGGGTTTAACTTAACAAACGGAGTGTATAACGATCGTTTTTATTTAGTATTTAAACAAGCAGAAGTTTTAGATGTAGAAGATGTTGAGGTAGTAGAAATAGAAGATAATTTAATAATCTATTACAGCACAGCTACACACAATGTTATTATTAGTAATCCAAAAGGGTTCTCTGCTAAAAACATTAGTCTATATAACATATTGGGGCAAGAGGTTCTAGTACATAAAAATGAGTACACAAAAGTAAATGAAGTAACAATACCAGTAAGTATAGCAGCAGGAACTTATGTAGTACGTTTTAACTATAATGACGGAACAATAATTACAAAGAAGTTGCTAATTAAATAAGGGGATTATATGTTTTTAATTTGAAGAGAATCCTTATTAGTGAAACCCACTGATAGGGATTGATATATAATTATTTGGGTAAAAGACCAGCTGGGAGTTGTTATTTTTGTTTTAAGATGTTAGTTACACATGAAATCTATTAGCAGTATATTTGCAATCCATAACTATAGCGGATATCTGATCACATGTCAATAAAAACACTTTTAATTACTCCACCATTTACACAACTGAATACACCGTATCCAGCAACTGCGTATTTAAAAGGTTTTTTGGAAGAGAAGGGAGTACTTGTAGAGCAATGTGATTTAAGTATAGAGTTATTCTCTAAAGTATTTACAACTGATTTTATTAGTAAAGTATTTCAAGAGGCAGATCATCATAAAAGTTATGAATACCCTTTAGTATGGCAACAACGTGAGGAATATATTCATAAAGTTGAAACAGTAATTAGCTATTTACAACATCAGGAAGTAACACAAGCGTATCAAGTTTTACATCAGGGGTTTTTACCACAAGCACATCGTGCTTTAAACATTGAGGAGGATTTGAGTTGGGCTTTTGGAAACTTAGGTATTTTAGATAAAGCCAAACATTACGCAACTATTTTTGTTGAAGAATTAGGCGATTTTATACAGGCGAATGTAGATGAGTTTTTCTCCTTTACACGATATGCAGAACAAATAGCAACTTCAGCAAGTAGTTTTAACGGAATAGAAGAGTTTTTACAATACGATCCAACCATTATAGAAAAGGAGTTGTTGAAATTACTAGAAGAAAAACTAAAAATTTATCAACCTAAATTATTGTGTTTTTCAATTCCTTTTCCAGGAAACCTGTTTGCTGCTTTGCGTTGTGCTCAGTTTATAAAACAGCATTACCCGAAAATTAAAATAGCTTTTGGTGGAGGGTACTGTAATACGGAACTAAGAAGTTTGGAAGATAGTCGTGTATTTAAGTATGTAGATTTTATTTGCTTGGATGATGGTGAGGCGCCTTTATTACGGATAACGGAGTATTTATCAGGAACCATAGGTGAAAGTGAATTAGAACGCACCTATATATTAGAAAACAGTAGGGTGGTTTATAAGAACAAATTACCGAATACTATTTTTCATCATAAAAATTTACCAGCACCTAGTTACTTAGGCTTGCCTCTTGATAAGTATTTGTCTTTTTTAGACGTCATGAATCCGATGCATCGCTTATGGAGTGATGGAAAATGGAATAAACTTACTATTTCTCACGGATGTTATTGGAAACAATGTACCTTTTGTGATGTAAACTTAGATTATATAGGTAATTATCAGAATACAACTGCAGATGACTTAGTAGCTAAAATTCAGAAGATAGTTGCTGAAACAGGAACAACCGGATTTCATTTTGTAGATGAAGCAGCGCCTCCAAAAATGCTTCGTGCATTAGCAGAAAAACTGATTGAAAAACGTGTGTATATTACATGGTGGACTAACATTCGTTTTGAAAAAACATTCAATTTGGAGTTGTGTTCATTATTAGCAAAATCAGGATGTATAGCAGTTACAGGAGGATTGGAAGTAGCTTCTGATAGGTTACTCAAAAAAATGAAAAAAGGGGTAGATATCGCTCAAGTAGCTCGAGTAACTAACGCATTTTCACAACACGGTGTTATGGTACATGCTTATTTAATGTACGGATTTCCAACACAAACCGATCGAGAAACAATAGATTCATTGGAAGTGGTTCGTCAGTTATTTGAAAGCAATTGTATTCAATCTGCTTTTTGGCATCAGTTTACCACAACGGTTCATAGTCCGATAGGAGTGAACCCTGAAGAGTTTGACATAGAAATTACAGGACCTGCTTTTGAAGGATTTGCTCAAAATGATTTATGGCATAATGATCCTAAAGGTGCTGATCATACTAAATATAAAACTGGATTAAATTTAGCTTTACATAATTACTTAAACGGCGTAGGTTACGATATGGACTTACAAGAATGGTTTGATTTTGATATAACACCTACAATACATCCATATAATTTGATTGAAGAATTTTTGTAAGTTATAGCTAAATTAACTGTACTATTATTTTTCCATTTTGTTGGCTAAAAATGAAATTTGCAATTCAATACGTTTGAGTTCTCTTTTTAAGCTGTTTTTATCCATTTGATTCCAAAGAAATAATTTGAGCATTGAAATAATAAGCATACAGAAAGTCCCTGCTACTCCCCATTTGATAAGTTCATTGGTCACATCAGTATTGAAAAATTGTATTCCGCAGTATATAAAAAATCCAAACACAGACATAATAACGATATTCATTATTAAGATTATCCATTTCATTTTACCTTCAAATAAACCACCGAGCATTTGGAATAAGTTTTGCTCGTCTAAATCGGTATAAAATTTCGCTTCTTCTTTTGTTAATGCTTCTTTAATTAACGCATCTATTTTTTCTGTCTCGTTACTCATAATTTTTGATTTTTAATCCCACTAGTGGGGTTGATTCTTCGAGGCTTTCCTCGAACTAAAAAGGGTCTTTGTTATTTCATGTCTCGTGTGCTTTTACCAAGGGTATTGATTGTTTTTTTTAATTTCTCTCTTGCATAGAATAAACGCGATTTCACTGTTCCTTTTGAAAGATTTAATAAGCTACTAATCTGTTTTAAGGAATAGCTTTCAATGTAAAATAAGCGCAATACAGTTTGCTGAATGTCTGGTAATGCTTTTATAGCAAGAAGTATTTTGGTACTATCTTCAGTAATATTGTTTTCTTCAGAAAAACTATTTAATACCTGGTGGTAACCTTTCTGTTGCTCCAGCGTTTTACTTTTTCTCCTACTCCAATCGATTGCTTTTCTACAAACAATTGCTAAAGCCCAATAGCCAAATTTTTCAGGGTTGTTTAAATCATTTAGCTTATGAATGATAACATTCCAGCTGTCCTGAGCAATATCTTTGGCAGCATCTTTATCTTTTGTATACCAATAGGCTTGTTTACAAAATTTCTGATGCCATCGTTCAACCAGAATTGCAATGGCTTTTTTATTACCTGATTGGTATGCTAAAACTAATTTAGCGTCGGATATATTGTTCNGTTTTTTCATTCAAAGGTTTACATACTAAAGACGTGTAAAAATGAAAAAGGTTCAAATTCAGAAGAAAATTATTTTCGAGGCATCTTATAATTCCTTTTTGAAGCTTGTGAATGCTATTGAAATTCAATCACAATTAGTACTGTTCAATATGATACATTTCAAGCATTTTTTTTTCTAAGAGTTTTTTTGGCATATTTTTCAATAGGAAATTTCTAAAACCTGTCCCATACTTCCAATGTGCTAGTTGCCCTGTTGTCCATGATTGTTTTACAATTGTATTTACTTTGGCTTGCCTTTTTTGCTGAAACAATTCAAAAATATTTTCATTAGGGTTTTTCTCAATCAAGTTACTTAAATAATAGGCATCTTCAATAGCTTGTCCTCCTCCTTGTCCCATGTTTGGAGTAGTAGCATGTCCAGCATCACCAATTAAGCAGCAGTTATTCTTGTGCCATTTTTTAAGAGGTTTTAAATCATTAATGTCGTTTCTTAATATTTTATTTATTGGCGTAGCAGTAATTATTTCTGTAACTAGTGGATGAAATTCAGTGTACATGTCTACTAATTTATCTTGAATGGTAGTAGCGTCATCTTTCTGATTTTGTTCGGCTAAAGCTACTGCAAACCAATACACTTTATTTTGTGCTATTTTAGAAATGCCGAATCTTATTTGGTTTCCCCAAAGTTCAAATGCTTTATGCTCATATGTTGTAGGTAAATCAATATCAGCAACTCCTCTCCAACAAGTTTGACCAGAATATCTTATTGTACTGTTAGGGAAAAGTTGATTTCTAACCTTGGAGTTTATTCCGTCTGCACCAATTAAGTAATCGGTTTCAATAGTAGCGTTATCTTCAAATGTAATTTTGATTTTACTATTAATTATTTCTTCAAAAGATTTAAACCCTTTATCGAAATGTAGTTTTTCATGCGGTATTTTTCTTGCTAAAACTTTTTGTAACTCAGCTCTATGGATTGCAATGGTACTATAGCCAAATTTTTTCTGTATGCTATCTTGATGAGTATCTGACAATGGAGATAAATCAGCCTTACCAATTGTAATTTGATTAATCGAATTACCAGCAGACTTGATATCGTTTAGGACATATAAATATTCAAATACCTGTAATGCATTTGGAGCAAGCCAAATACCTGCGCCAACATCGGTTAATTTAGGCGCTTTCTCAAAAATTTCATATTCAATTCCTTTTTTTTCAAAAGCTAAAGCTGTTGTTAATCCACCTATTCCTGCTCCTATAATAGTGTATTTCATCCTTATAAAAAACTTAAGATATTAAGTTAACTAAGTTAATCATTCTAGAAATAATGGAATCAATTTTCTTGAAAATATAATTAATAAATAAGTGCCTTGTCTTTTAAAGGTCACTTCTAAAAGAGAGAGTAGTAATTCCTTTATGTATTTATCTTGAAAGTTGTTTTTTAATAATAAAAACTGATGTCGTTATAATAAGTATCAATTTTGATTATTGAAAAATATCTAATCTTTCTTTATCTTTATAGAGTAGCTCATATGAAATTTATTCAATGCTGGAATAGTTGGATGAAAATCTAGAAGATTAATAATAAGAGTATAACTAATACCAATATGTTATGAATGAGAATAATGGTGATATAAGTAAATGTCCATACATGAGTGCTGCAAAAACACAAACTGCAGGTAGTGGGACATCAAATAGAGATTGGTGGCCAAATCAATTAAAATTAAATATTCTACGTCAAAATTCATCAAAATCTGATCCAATGGGAAAAGAATTTGATTATGCTAAAGAATTTAAGAGTATTGATTTAAAAGCCTTAAAGAAAGATATTGTTGACTTGATGACCACTTCTCAAGATTGGTGGCCAGCAGATTATGGACATTATGGACCATTTTTTATCAGAATGGCTTGGCATAGTGCAGGGACCTATCGTGTAACTGATGGTAGGGGAGGAGCTGGTTCAGGAACGCATCGTTTTGCACCGCTAAACAGTTGGCCTGATAATGGAAACTTAGATAAAGCACGTTTATTGTTATGGCCAATTAAGCAGCAATACGGAAAGAAAATTTCTTGGGCAGATTTAATGATTTTAGCAGGGAATTGTGCTTTAGAATCCATGGGGTTTGAAACGTTTGGTTTTGCAGGAGGTCGTGAAGATGTTTGGGAACCAGAGCAAGATATATATTGGGGAAATGAAACGGAATGGCTTGGAGATAAGCGATATTCAGGAGAACGGGATTTAGAAAAACCGCTTGGAGCAGTTCAAATGGGACTTATTTATGTAAACCCAGAAGGACCAAATGGGGATCCTGATCCACTTAAATCAGCGGTAGATATTCGTGAAACATTTGCGCGTATGGCAATGAATGACGAAGAAACTGTAGCTCTTGTAGCTGGAGGACATACATTTGGAAAAGCACATGGTGCTGCAGATCCAGATGAATATGTAGGAAAAGAACCTGCAGCAGCAGGAATAGAAGAACAAAGTAAGGGATGGGAAAATTCATTTGGAACTGGGCGTGGTGACGATACAATCACTAGTGGTATAGAAGGGGCGTGGACGCCTAATCCAGTGCAATGGGATCATGATTATTTTGAAGTGCTTTTAAATTACGATTGGGAGTTGACTAAAAGTCCTGCTGGAGCACATCAATGGATGCCAACCGAAGCGTCTAAAGCTAAAAAAGCACCAAAGGCAGGTGATGCGTCTAAAACACAAGTGTTGATGATGACTACCGCTGATATGGCGCTTAAAAATGATGCTAAGTATTTAGCAATCTCAAAACGCTTTCACGAAAATCATGCTGAGTTTGAAGATGCATTTGCTAGAGCATGGTTTAAATTGACACATCGTGATATGGGGCCTGTAGCTCGATATCTTGGTTCTGAAGTTCCTAAAGAAGTATTAGTTTGGCAAGATCCAATTCCTGCGGTTACGCATACAATAATTAATAACGCAGATATTGTATTATTAAAAAAGAATATTCAGGATTCAGGATTGTCTGTTTCTCAGTTAGTATCTACTGCTTGGGCATCTGCGTCTACTTTCCGTGGATCTGATATGCGTGGTGGTGCGAATGGTGCACGTATTCGTTTAGCGCCACAAAAAGAATGGGAAGTTAATAATCCAGTAATTTTATCTAAAGTATTACGTGCTTTAGAAGCTATTCAAAAAGAATTTAACGCTGCTCAAGCTGGTAATAAATCAGTTTCTATGGCCGATTTAATTGTATTGGGAGGATCCGTAGGTGTTGAGCAAGCTGCAAAGAATACTGGTAATGTTATTAAAGTAGATTTTATACCTGGTAGAGCCGATGCTTCTCAAGCGCAAACTGATATTGAGTCATTTGGTTATCTTGAGCCACAAGCAGATGGTTTTAGAAATTTCATAAAGAAAAATCACATTGCATCAGCTGAGGAATTATTAGTTGATAAGGCACAATTACTAACGCTTAGTATTCCAGAAATGACGGTTCTTATCGGTGGTATGCGTGTATTGAATACTAATTTTGATAATTCTAATCATGGTGTGTTTACCAATAAGACGAATGGGTTGAGTAATGATTTCTTTGTCAATCTTCTTGATTTAGGAACAACTTGGAAAGCAATTGCTACCGATGAAAATGTATTTGAAGGAAGAGATAGAGCAACAGGTGATCTAAAATGGACTGGTACACGAGCTGATTTAATATTTGGTTCAAACTCAGAGTTAAGGGCAATAGCTGAGGTGTATGCTTGTGAAGACTCTAAAGAACAATTTATGGAAGATTTCGTGTCTGCATGGACTAAGGTGATGAATCTTGATCGTTTTGATTTAGCATAACAAGTCATAATATGACCATATTAAAAAGGCAGTCTATACTATTAGACTGCCTTTTTATATTTTATATCCTAGTAATGAATGCAATTTTAAATTAAGAACTTATTATTTGTCCTTTTGAATAATTAATCATGTCAAGTAACATATCAATAATATTTTCGGACTTTCCTTTTATAAGTTTTTGGTATTTACAAACTGAAACGATTCCTGTTTCAACTTGGTATACAATAATTCCAATATTATTATTTTGAGGTAGACTAATAATCTTTATTTGATTCATAGTTGTGCCTTTACCATCAGAGTATAAACATTTCATTTTCCAAGAAATATTTTTATGTTTAGTGGTGAAGTTATTTAATAAATTAAAAATTGTTCCTCTTTCATTCATTAAGTATGGACAATGTGTTATACCAAATAAATTTCAAGATGCTCATAAGTAAATTGAATTATTTTAGATTTAGTTGAGTTTAAAAATATAAGCATAGCCTTAGTTACGGTTATCTTTTTAAGCGACAAATAGATTTAAAAGAAACGATTTAATAGTGCATTTTGAATTTTAATTGGTATTATCTACTTAAAGATACAAAAAAATGATGGAATTTGCATTTTGTTTAGCTTCAACTGAAAAACAATCGGATACTGTATTTGTATAACTTGGTTATTAGATATTTATATTTTAATGTTGATAACTTTAGTTTTTAGTAGTTGAGTTTTATTTCTTCATATATTTTTTGAGTACATGGTGTTTTTATGTTTAATTCAGAACCATAATTTATTATTGCTCCTGCAAATAACTCTAACTCATTATGTTCTTTTTTTGAATTGATGTCAAGTTGTAAAGAAGTTGGGGTTTGAGCAGGAAAACTTGCTGCTTTTTCAAAAGTATTGAGAATGATATTTTGGTCTAATAAAATATCTTTTTTAAGAGCAAGTAATTGTATCTCTTTCATGATTGCTATCGCCTCTTTTTTTTGTGATTGATCAGAACAGACAAGTCCAATAGAAGAGTTATGCTTAGCTGTAACTAAACCAAAACTTGCAATAAATATAAATTTTGTCCAAATATCAATTAACGTATTGTCTTTAAAATTAAAATCAATTCTTGTTTCAGTAATTAAATTGATCACCCAATCAATATCATGAGAAGGATATTTAGGATCTCTTCCTAAAAAAAGCTTACCTGTCTTCCCTTGATGTTCTACAATTCCTTTTTCTTTAATATGTGAAGCAACATATACACAAGAAGGTAGAATGATGCTATTGGGAATTATTTCCCGTATTCTATCATAAATATCTGCACCATTCATCATTGGTAATAAAATGGTGTTTTCTGAAATCACTTCTTTTAATTGTTTACATACCTGTTCAAGGTCATACTCTTTTACACAAATTAATATTAAATCGGGAGATGTTATTTCAGTAATATTTTGAAGTAATATATCTGGTTTTGTTGTTTTTACAACATGTTCTTGAGAGAGTAATGTTAACCCTTTCTCTTTTATTATTTCATAGGTTTTACCTCGTGCTATGAATGATATATGATGTTGAAGACTTTTTTGGTTAGCTTGATTTATTTTAAAACCAAAATAACCGCCTACGCCACCAAGTCCTATTATTGAAATATTTTTATTCATCATGTGTGATTTTTTTGCAAATTTCGAAAATTACTGCTTAATCAGCACTTGACAAATGACAAGAAATTACATTTTACTAACGTTCTTTCTGATTCTGCTTAAAGAACTGTCAGTAATTCCTAAATATGAAGCAATAATTTTAAGAGAAACATTTTGAAAAATATGAGGGTTTTGTTTTAAAAGATTTAAATATCTTGTTTCCGCTTTTTGACTTACCATTTCAATCATCCTATCATTAAGTTTGGAGTAATTAATAACGAACAATAGTCTGCTAAACTCTCTAAACTCAGGAAGATTATGAAAGTTAGTTTGCACATTTTCTAAACTTGTCTCCCAAAAAGAGCAATCGCTTAGGGTTTGATAAGTTTCTTTCGTTGGTTGTTGTTTAAAAAATGATAAAAAGTCATTTACAAAACAGGGGGCAGTATAAATATTTGTAGTAATCTCTTCATTATCTTCGTTTAGTATATATGAACGCATATAACCATGTTCTAAAAAATATGTTTTAGTACTTATCTTATTTTTAGCTAAAAGGATAGTGTTTTTATCTAATTGAAAGTATTTGAATGTTTTTGTGATGTTTTGGACAATTTCTTTCTCAATGGGAAATAACGAATGAAAATAATTATTTAGTATACGTTTGGCCATTATTTTCTATTGAGATTATACAAAATGAGTTATATTTTTTAAAATAAATTTAAACAAAAATAATAATTTTATTATTTAATCACAGCAACACGAACTCCTTTACTATGGCTTGAAAATTCTGGTGCATACATACTTTGTATAGTAGAAATACCATTAGAGAAATCTCCAGCATTATTTACACGCACATCATATTCCAATACATAAGTTCCTTTGTTTAATCGATCAAAAAAGAAATGTGTAGCTACATCCTTAGTACTTTGATAATATCCAGTTCCATCTTGCCATTTATAACTAGAAATTACATCAACAGGTTCAAAAGTACTTGCACGCATATCTTTTAAATGCACAAATTCAAAATTGTCTTTTACCTGCAGTTCAATTCGGACAGTTACTAAGTCGCCTATATGTAGTTTAGTATTTTCAATTTTAGTTAAGGTAGGTCCGTTATCTGTATTCTTTTTTACAAACAACTCTTTATGTAACTTAATATCATTCGTGTGTTCTTCATTCGTGATGTTATCTAACTGCTCAAAATATTGCCAGTAATACCCGCCAAACTGTGTAACTTCAGAAGTGTTTTTAATTGAGATGTCTGCCATTTTTGGAGTAATCTCATTTGCATCCCAAGAAGTTTTAAAATACCCCGTTCCAGCTTCTAACTTAGTTTTCGCTAATTTTTTAGTATCGATTTTCTCGTTGCCAATTTTAATTTTAGCAGTTCCTTCTACTGATAACCAATCATTTCCTTGTAATAACAGTGCATAGGTAGCTTCTGTAGTTGCTTTGGTGGTACTCCAATCTTGCTTACGTTTATTGTTTAATAACCAAATTTGTAACTCTTCAATCGTGTTTTTATCGTCAGTAATTTCTGAAAAAGCTTCAATAATTAACGCTTGCGTTTCAATAGGAGCTTCATGCCAATACCAACCAGATGTATTGCTTTTCCAATACATTCCTTTTTCTTCACTAACAATTGAAGTTTCTTTTAAGTGCTCTAAAATTAACTGAGGTAGCTGTCTGTCGTTAAAACGATGTAATACCATACTCAACATAGTCTTTTGTAATAAGCTCCTGTCTAACCAATCCTTCTTGGCTTTATTGATATATAGATTCACAATGGCTTTCTCGGATTTTTTAAAAGAAACAGTGTTTCTGAAGAAACTACGTGCATACAAATAATGCAATTCATAATTACCTACAGTAATATTTTCAACAGTTTGATATTTTAATTTCCTATTGTGATTTCGATAAACTTAGCGTCTAGAA